>JBEIQV010000002.1:0-34356 GCA_040376335.1 Verrucomicrobiia bacterium
TCGCTCTGCGATCGTGGCCTTCTTCAGCTCTATCGAGTCCATCACGATCGTGTGTCTCGTCGGACCCTTAACTTTAGATAGATCCGCCCAACTGTTGAAAAGTCCGAACTCCGTTACAATCGGGAAGATTTCGAGTTTTTTGTAGCGCGTCTTGAAGTGCTTGAGATGGGTCTTTGCGCCTTCCATGTCCATTTTGTTGGCAACCACGATCCAGTTGCGCTCGCTGAGCGTTGGGTCGTAAAGATCGAGCTCCTTGCGAAGTTTTTGCAAATCCTCGATCGGCTCGCGACCTTCGCTACCGGCCATATCGAGGACGAAAACGAGCAATTTGCATCGCACAATGTGGCGCAAAAAATCGTGACCGAGACCGACGTTCTCGTGCGCGCCCTCGATGAGTCCGGGAATGTCGGCGACCGTAATGCGGTCATATTCGCCGACCTGCACGACGCCGATGTGCGGCGTGAGCGTCGTGAAAGGATACGGCGCAACTTTCGGGTGCGCGTTCGAAATGCGACCGAGCAGCGTGCTCTTGCCCGCATTCGGATATCCGACGAGCCCGGCATCCGCGATTTTGCGCAGCTCGATGTAAAACTCCCCCTCCTCACCCTCCTCGCCATCGGTGAACTGCGTAGGCACGCGATTGCGACTGCTCTTAAAATGGATGTTCCCCTTCCCTCCCTTTCCTCCCTTGCAAAGGACATAATCCAACCCCGGCTGTGTGAGGTCCGCGACGAGTTCGAGTTGTGTCAGATCCACCTTTTGCTTGGGTGCCGGCTTGCCATCGAGCGCCTCTGCCTCCTCATCGCTGAGCGTGGAGAGATCCATGAAAGTATTCTCACCGCGCGGAGCTTCCGCCGCTTCGTGAACTTCGAAAGGCATCCGGTAAATCAGCGTTCCGACGGGAACGAGGTAGATTTGATCCTCGGCTGCCCTGCCGTAGCAGCTCTTTCCCATTCCGTGCTCACCATTCTTCGCACGCAGGTTCGACTGGTAGTAAAAATCCACGAGATTATCCACATTCGGATCCGGCCGAAGGATGATATCGCCCCCGCGTCCACCATCGCCGCCACTAGGGCCGCCCTCGGGAACAAATTTCTCGCGGCGAAACGCGACGCAGCCGCGCCCGCCTTTGCCAGCACGTGCATGGACTTTGATGTGATCAACAAACATGGGTGGACGCTATGCACCCGGCCCTCATATGACAACCCCCCACGCTCGGTAACTTTCTACAATCAGGCCCCATCAGCCCGTCATTCGCCATTCGACATTCCATTTTCGGCGACTATTTTTGCACTCCTTTTCGCGCTATGATCATCCCAAACGTCAACAAACTCTCGGACGAACAACTCAAGGAAGTCACGGACATCGTCGGCGGATTTGGCTGCCGGGTGCAGGTGATTACGGGGCAGGAGCGGTGCATTTACGCCATCATCGGCGATGAGCGGAATGATGACATGGTGACGAAGCTCGAAGGGCTTACCTACATTAACCGCGTGGATCGCATCCAAAGCCCGCACAAGCTGATGGACGTGCGGTCGAGCCTTGCTTCGCACAAGGTGAAAATCGGGGGCGTGACGCTGGGGGCGGAGCCGTTTTTCTGCGCGGGACCATGCACTATTGATCCGAAGAACCCGCAACTCACTATCGAGACGGCGCACGCGGTGAAGGAGGCCGGAGCGCACGCTTTGCGCGGCGGGGTGTGGAAGCCGCGCACGAATCCTTACAGCTATCAGGGCGATGCGAGGGCGCTGCTGGTTTTGATGGAAGCAAGCCGTGAGACGGGCCTGCCGGTGGATACCGAGGTGATGGACGAGGAGCATTTACGCCTCGCAATTGATGCGGGCGTGGACTGCCTGCAAATCGGTGCGCGCAATGCGCTAAATTACTCACTGCTCCGGCAGGTAGGACACGCCATCGCGGGCAGCGGGACTTCTGTTTTGCTCAAACGCAGCATCCACATGGGTGCAGTGCAGGAATTCATCTCTGCGGCGGAATACATCGTCCAACTCGGCAACCCAAACGTCATCCTCTGCCCACGAGGGACTCAGCCCACGCTCGACGGCTACCGCAATCACCCGGACGAAAGCATCGTGCCGCTCTTAAAGGAACGCACTTGGGCTCCCGTTGTCGTGGATCCGTGTCACTCGGTGGGCAAGGCCGCTTACGTCCCTGCTGCTTCGCTCGCGGCGATGGCTTATGGCGCGGACGGTCTGTGCATCGAATGTAACGTCTGCCCGTCCAAAGGAATTGGCGACGACCCAAAACAGGCCGTGACTCCCGACGTGCTGAAGACAATCATCCAACAAGCGCGAGCACTCTGGAAAATCCGCAATGAATATACCAAATAATACCGGGAAAGGAGTCGGATTTCTTCTGCGGCATCCCTCCTGCTATTCGCATCGCCGTTGACCACTACATTAAGACAGCCAATGCCCAAACTCCTCGTCAAACATCCGCAGCAAGGAGACGTGACTTTCACCCTGACAGGTGAACGCATCACTGTCGGACGCCGCGCGGATAATGCGATCCAGATCAATCACGGCACCATTTCCGGCCACCACGCGGAGTTTGTCTCTGTGAACGGTCACTACGTGCTGCGCGACCTCGATTCGACAAACCATTGCTTTGTGAACGGAGGACAAATCATCGAGGCACCGCTGAAAGGTCCATGCACAGTCACCATCGGCACCGTCGAGTGTGAATTCGTCCCCGACGATGCCGTCGCCGCGAGCACGCCGCCACAGGGTGACAGCCTGCGGAAAACCATCGGCATGCTCCGTGAGCAAAACGAAGTCTTAATCTCCAAGCTCTCCGACCAGCAAAAGCAAATTGATATCCTTGGAAGCGCGCGCTTGCTCACACCTGCTGCAGGTGCAGATCTGAACTCGCTCCGCGCTCAGGTGGTGAAACTCACCAACGAGCGGGACGCACTTTCCCGTGAAAACAAAACACTCCGTCAGGAAGTCAATCGCCTCCGCGGAATCGCTGCACTCAGCGGCGACAGCGTCTCGATGAAGGAAACCGTCCCCATCACCCTCCCACCGGAACCGACACTCCCAAAGGCCAGAGTTATCTCAATCGGCACCGACGTAAACATGCCGATTTTCACGCACGTCGCCGAACTCAACGATAAGCTCCGCCCACTCGTCTCCCTACTGAGCCGCCAGCCCGAGGACATGGAAGCGCGGAATGAAATGCTCATCCTTTGCAGCCACATGGCTGAACGCACGAACTCACTCAGCAACCACCCCGTTGGTCGTCTCGTCGTCAGCCTCGAATCCCTCCTCCGCGACCTCGCCCACCGCCCCGGGGCTGTCGAACCCGGGCTTCTGCGAACCATCACGCAGGCCGTGGATTTACTCGCCACGCTACTCACGCCGGAAGTGCTTGCACGCAGCAACAACCTCCCCCAGCCCTCGATCCTCGCTTTGGACGACGACAAAGACCTGCTCCCCGCCATCGCCGCTTCGCTGGAATTTGCACACCTTGCCACCACCGCCTGCGGCGATGCGAATGAAGCGCTCGGCTTGATGTCTGAGGGACGATTCGACCTTCTGCTGCTCGACATCGGCCTGCCGGATATCAACGGCCTCGATATTTGCACATCAATCCGACAGATTCCCGATCACGCAAAAACGCCCATCGTTTTTCTCACCGGCCACGACACACTCGAAAGCCGCGCGCAAAGCTCCCTCAGCGGCGGCACCGACTTCATCGGAAAGCCATTCAATATGTTCGAGCTTACCGTCAAAGTGAACACTTGGGTCTTTAAAAACCAGCTCAACCTCGTCTGAGCATTTGGTTTGTGCAGGCTCACTTTTCACACTAGAAGGAGCGCAGTAAAACCATGAAAACGACTTTCACCCTGACTGCCGGCGCCGTGTTGCTTCTCGCTGCCTGCCATTCCACCAAGACCGACACGTGGCAAAAAGTCGTCTCCGCACCACACGCCACAAGCGACGACAAAGACAGGTCGCGTGCATATGCAGCCGAACTGCACGCCACACTGCTCCGCGCCGGCATCGCCCACAAGGTCGTCACTTTCCAGTTCCGATACTCCTCAAAATACACCATCAGCGGGACTGCCGAGCGCACCGCAATTATCTACCGCGATCCCGCCGAGACGAAGCATCCGTATTGGATCATGGACGACCATCTCACTTCGCCTGTCTGGCTCCCGGAGGGCTCCGTCGAGCGTCAGGTGGATTTCTACCTCCGCCGCCCCACGACCATCGTCAGCGTTACCGACTTTCCCGCCACCGACGACAAAGAGGTGAAGCCGCTGGAAAAATCCACGCCACGAAAAAAAGCTGTCAGTCGCATCCAACCCGTGGCTCCAGCCAAACCAGCCGCGCCCGCGCAGCCGAAAGCCGAACCCCAGCCCGCCAAAATCTCGAAACCCGAGAAACCACACACGGAACCAAAAACGACAATCACTCCGGTCGAGGAGAAAAAACCGGCCTCTGCGATCAAAGCCGAACCCGCTTCGAATCCTTCGACGGAAAAGAAAGCGCCGCTCATTAACAAAGCTGACGCTACAATCTTTTGCCGGACATCACCGCAGTCTTCGATCTCATCCTTCTCGACGACACGAACCCCCGCTCCTTGCTCTTCCAACTGCTCCAACTTGTGAAACATTTCGAGCGTCTGCCACGCGAGAAACAAAGCGCGTTACCGAGTCCCGGCCATCGCCTGCTGATCGAATGCGTCACGCGAGTGCGCCTGCTCGATCCTCGTGAACTCACCGGCCTCAGCGGTGGCTGGCACGCAGGGCAGACTGGCACTGTGCTCCGGGATCTTCTTCGTGATTTACCGCTGCTCTCGGATGCGATTGCAGCGAGCTACTTCACCCACTCCTCCATCTCACGCGCCGACTAATCGTGGAATACCGAATCACCCATCGCACCATCTACGATTACAGCGAGCCGGTTACGGTTTCGCACCACGCAGCGCGCCTCCAGCCACGCACGACAGACACGCAGCAGCCGCGTAACTTCGCGCTGAATATCTCACCCGTGCCTGCACTGCGCCGACAGCGCGTGGACTATCTCGGCAACCAAGTCTGCTCATTCAGTATTCAAGAAAACCATCGCCGCTTTGAAGTCACCGCCACCAGCATCGTCGCTGTGGTGAATGAGCGCCCGCAATCGCTCGCGCTCACACCCGAGTGGGAGAGCGTCGTCGAACGTTTCCGTGATCCCGTTTCTCCAAACGATGTCGCTGCCTACGAATTTTGCCTGAACTCCCCTCTCCTGTATGCCGCGCCGGAATACGCCGACTACGCACGCGCTAGCTTCACTCGCGGGACGCAGTTGCTCGCAGGAGCGCGCGATCTGATGAGACGACTGCATACCGATTTCATCTACGATCCACGCGCCACGACTGTGGCCACGCCTCTCACTGAAGTGTGGGAGAAAAGGCGCGGCGTCTGTCAGGATTTCGCCCACCTCGGCATCGCATGTCTGCGCTCGCTCGGCCTGCCCGCGCGTTATGTCAGCGGTTATCTCCGAACACTTCCGCCGCAGGGAAAGCAACGACTCATCGGCTCGGATGCTTCGCACGCCTGGTTCTCGGTATTTTGTCCACAGACTGGCTGGGTGGATTTCGATCCCACAAACAACATACTGCCCGCCAACGAACACATCACTGTCGCACTCGGGCGGGATTTCAGCGACGTGAGCCCACTCAGCGGAGTGCTCACCGGTGGAGGCGAACACACTGTTGACGTCGCAGTGGATGTAGAGCCGTTGAGTTGAGCACTCGACACATGGCAACTGCTCAATAGCGTCCACGGCTTCGTTAATGAAACTCCAAGTCTCGCATCGCACGCGCTACGAATACGCAGGCCCCGTCCGCGAAAGCTTCAATGAAGTCCGGCTGCGTCCGATGACGAACGAACACCAGACTTGCGAGAGCTTTCACCTCGACGTGCAGCCCGCCGCTCGCATCTCGCAATACAGCGACTTCCACAAAAACACCGTCCACTTTTTCGAACTCCCCGATTCGCACGGAACGCTACTCGTGGATAGCAAAGCGACTGTCTCAACCAGCTCACTAGCTCTCACCCTCGACGCCACGCCAGCTCCGATGTCCGCGCTTCCCGACTGCGTGCGTATGGACCGCTGTTTTGATTTTTTGCAGGAGAGCACCTTCGTCGAACGCAGCCCCGAAGCATGGCGTCTCGCACTCGACCTCACACACGACCATGCCGACGTGTGGCAGGCCGCACAGGCGATCATGAGGCACATCCACAAAGAATTTGCCTACACGCCGAGCGCGACGGGTGTCCACACGCACATGCGCGATGTGCTGCGCGACCGCAAAGGTGTCTGTCAGGACTTCGCCCACGTCATGTGTGGTCTCTGCCGCGCACTGCAAATCCCAGCGCTCTATGTGAGCGGCTATCTTTACAACGGCCCGCGCGATCAACTCCTCGGCGCGCAAGCCAGCCACGCTTGGTGTGAAGTTTTCCTACCCGGCCTAGGCTGGCGCGGTCTCGACCCGACAAACAACCAGCCAGCTGATGAGCGCTACATCAAACTAGCAGTCGGTCGCGACTACGCAGATGTCCCACCCGTCCGCGGGCATTACAAGGGAACGACCCAGCGAACGATGGATATCGAAGTGCTCGTCGAGCGTCTGGACGCCTGAATTTCGCGAAACATAAACGTCACATTGTTCACAGAGACGTGACGTGTCATCGCGGACGGGTTGCGGTAAAAAGGGGGCGTTATGAACAACAACATACACATCGCAATGGCCACAGGTGCTGAGCGCCCGTGGTGGTATGTCCGGTTCGGCCTCATCGCCACATTGGCTGCGCTCGTCGCAGTCCTGGTGACGCTGCTCAGCCGCCCGGAGGTGCTCGCATACGCTGGTCTTTAATCAGCGGGCCTCCGCAACATAACCCGGCTTCTCTCCCGCCTCAAATAGGCGCGGGTATCGAGGGCTGGGTTTATTTTTAGTCGAAGTCTTTCCACCGCCGCGGATCTCGCACGACTTGCTAATAACGGTTCATTTTTCAAAGTGTCTCCGTAGGTTTGACCCGCAGCTATCTCTCGCTCAGTCTCCGTGCCGATGGATATCCGCAAAGCCCTCATCACCGCCGCAGGAAAAACTCAGCGCACGCTCCCGTTGCAATCCCTCGTGGATCGTGACGGCATCACGAAAACCGCACTCACCATCCTCATTGAGGAGGTTCTCCGCGCTGGCATCGAAAGCATCGGCGTCATCATCGCGCCGGGGGACGCGCCCGCATTTCGCACAGCCGCTGGCGTGCATGCGGAGCGACTCACATTCATCGAACAGGCGCAGCCGCTCGGCTACGCGCACGCGATTCACAGCGCAGCGGCGTTCACAGGAAGCGATCCGTTTCTGCTGCTCGTTGGCGATCATCTTTACCTCAGCGCCACGCAGCAGGGTTGCGCCGCGCAGCTCGTCGCGCTCGCTCGTGCGGAAAAATGCGCCGTCTCCGCCGTTCAAAGCACCCATGAAAGCCAGCTCGCCTACTACGGTGCGGTCGGAGGCAAACTTGTGGATGCGGCACGCAGACTCTACGCGGTGGACACCGTTTTGGAAAAACCCACGCCCACCGAGGCGGAGCAAAAGATAGACGTGCCCGGCCTTCGCGCAGGCTACTACCTTTGCTTTTTCGGAATGCACGTCCTCACGCCTTCAGTCCATCGCATCCTCGCCGCGAAGTTTGAAAAAGCGAAGGGCCGCGAGAACACCGTCCACCTCCGCGCCGCACTCGCACAACTCGCGCAAAGCGAACGCTACCTCGCTGCTGAACTCGACGGGAGGCGCTACGACTTCGGTGTAAAATACGGCCTGCTCACCGCACAGCTCGCGCTGGCCCTCGATGGCAAAGACCGTGATGAAGTTCTGCGAGGACTCATCGAAATCCTCGCAACCAATCAACCGACCGCGAAGTAGCCATGTCCCTCGGCCTCCTCTCGCTCATCACTTCGCCCGACGCGAAAACTCGCGACCGCTCGCTCGACGATCTGGTTACAAAGGCAACGCTAGATGAATTGCTCGCCGAATGTGAGGAACTTGATGCGTTTCGTCGCACCTCGGAAAATCTCTACAAGCGCGTTCGTGCGCTGTTTTTTCTCTACGCGCTCCATCGCTTTCACCTGCCCGAACGTATGGGTGAAGCACGTCATTCGCTTATTCCGTTTCATGGTTTTGAACACCTGCTTGCGCGACGTTTTGAGGAAGCCATCGAGGTTTTCACAAGCTCACAGCGCGAGCATGGAGCGAGTGATTCGCTCTGCTCGGCACTCGCCACGGCATACCATCGCCTCGCATTTCAGACACTGGCGGATCAAGTTCGCCGCAGCGTCCGCACCGTGCGCGGAAATCAATGGATGTTCCGCATGGGGCACCCGAAGGATCAGCCGCTGCGCTTCCGGCCAGAGCTATTGCGCCGCGCGGAGGACGGTTCATTTCCAATCCTACGCGAACGCACTCCCGTCCGCATGGACCTCACGCACAGTGCGTGGAGCGACATTTTTTTCCTCGGCATGGATTTCCCCGCTGGCGCGAAAGTGCTGAACATCTCCGTGGATCTCGGCGTTCATGGACGCGACGCCGAGCCTCAACCGCCGGTGAGTGCGTGGTTGCGCGTGATTGACCGACCCGTGCTGCGCCTCGTGAGCGTGGACCTCGGCGCATCGGCGGAAATCTCGTCACTCGCCGAAGTGTTCGATTTTGCGAAAGACTACCTCGGCCTGTTGAAAGCCGCCGTAATCGCGAGCGGTATCGTCCCGCCGGGAATCGAAGGCAGCGGACAGTCGCTCACCGACCTGCTTGCGCAAATGCTCGGGCCCGGTCGTGGCCTCGAACTTGTCTCCTCGGTGAACGACATCCCCAAAGGCTCGCGCCTCGCCGTGAGCACCAATTTGCTCGCCGCACTCATCGCCGCGCTCATGCGCGCGACCGGCCAGGCGGAATCGCTCACCGGTCCATTGGGCGAAAATGAACGCCGGCTCGTGCTCGCACGTGCGTTGCTTGGCGAATGGCTCGGCGGCAGCGGTGGCGGATGGCAGGACAGCGGCGGCGTGTGGCCCGGGATCAAGCTCATCGAAGGTGTGGCAGCATTGGAGGGCGACGCCGAGTGGGGCATTTCACGCGGGCGACTCATGCCGCAACACCACGTCTATTCGCGCGAGGAAATCCCCGACAGCGCGCGCCAAGCGTTGCAAGATTCGCTCGTCGTCGTCCACGGCGGCATGGCGCAAAACGTCGGGCCAATTTTGGAAATGGTGACGGAGAAATATCTCCTCCGCTGCGGTGCCGAATGGAAGGGTCGCCAAAAAGCGCTCGCATTACTAGATAACATCATCGCTGCGCTGAAAGCGGGCGACATCAAACGCGTCGGCCAACTCACCACCGAAAATTTTCGCGGCCCGATTCAAACCATTATCCCATGGGCTTCGACGGCCTATACCGAGCGACTCATCGCACAAGTGGAAGCGGAGTTTGGTGCAGACTTCTGGGGCTTCTGGATGCTCGGCGGCATGAGCGGCGGCGGCATGGGTTTCATCTTTGCGCCTGAGCGAAAAGCGGAGGCGCAACGGCGGCTCGGCGAGATCATGTCTGCTACAAAGCGTGAACTTTCCGCCTCGCTCCCGTTCGCGATGGAGCCGGTCGTCTATGATTTCCGCATCAACGAAAACGGCACCTTCGCCGACATCATCGCGCCGGCTGCTGCGCTGATGCCGAAAGGCTACTACCTCCTCCTCGCGCCACAACTCCTGCGCATTGATCCAAAAACCCTGCCCCCAGCCAGCCGTGCTGAGCTGGATCGTTTCGCAACCGCTTGCCGCACTCAACCCGAGTTGCGGAGCGTTGTGCAGGAACTTTTCGATTCGCTCCTCCCTCGTGGTCGCTCTGAAAAGGCCAGCTCGCAGACACTTGACGATCTACTTTCTGCCAACGGCTTTGACCGCGAGGCGCATGAGCAAATCCGTGCTGATCTGCGAGCCGCCCGCATCGGCCTCGCACAAAACCGTCTCCCGGCAAACACCGTTATCGAGGACGTGCAGCAGAGCGACGTTTGTATTGTAGATGCGAAAAACAAACAGTTAGCCGCACGCGGTCTTGCATCGTTAAAAAGTGGAGAGGCAGCCGTCGTAACGCTCGCTGCGGGCGCTGCAAGCAGATGGACGCAGGGCGCAGGCGTGGTGAAATCGCTGCATCCGTTTTGCAAGATAGACGGGAACCACCGAACATTCCTCGAAGTGCATCTGGCGAAATCACGCACCACTTCTCAACTCGCAGGTGCAACGGTGCCCCATATTTTCACCACGAGCTATCTCACGCACGAACCGCTCTCCACTTTCCTCGCCGCGAAGAAAAACTACGGCTACCCCGGCCCGGTGCTACTCAGCAAAGGGGCGAGCATCGGTCTGCGGCTGATTCCCACTGCTCGCGATCTGCGTTTTGCGTGGGAGGAAATGCCACAGCAGACGCTCGACGAGCAGCAGCAAAAAGTGCGCGACTCACTTCGTGCGGCACTCATCGGATGGGCGGATAATGCAGGCGAGGCGAACGACTATCGCGACAACCTGCCGCTGCAATGCCTTCACCCCATCGGACACTTTTACGAACTGCCAAACCTCCTTCGCAACGGCACGCTGGCCGCGCTTCTGCAAGAGCGTCCGCAACTCAAAACGCTGCTGTTGCACAACATTGACACCACCGGCGCGAACCTCGACCCAGCGTTGCTCGGGCAGCATTTGGAAAGCGGAGCCGCGCTCAGCTTCGAGGTCATCACACGCCGTCTCGACGACCGGGGCGGCGGCCTCGCCAGAGTGGATGGGCGCCCGCGTCTCGTCGAAGGACTCGCGATGCCGCGTGAAGAAATCGAATTTGATCTCAGTTACTATAACACGATGACCACGTGGGTGGACATTGACCGCTGGCTCGCCTCGATGCAGCTCACACGCGAAGATATCCTCAGTGATGAGCAGGAAAGAATCACCTCTGCCATCCGTGCGCTCGCCGCAAAAGTGCCGACCTACATCACGCTCAAGGATGTGAAGAAACGCTGGGGCCACGGACAGGAGGACATTTTTCCCGTCGCACAATTTGAGAAACTTTGGAGCGACCTCACCGCGCTGCCAGAAATCGAAAGCCGCTTCCTTGTCGTCCCTCGCGCACGTGGACAGCAACTCAAGGAGCAGGCACAACTCGACGGCTGGCTGCGCGACGGCTCCGCGAACTACGTCGAAAAACTTTGCTCTTTCGCGTAGCTCACCGCTCGATTTTTAGCTGCTTCACAGGAGTGCCATCCGACCATGCACCCATGCCCGTGGCTGGTGTGTAGTTTTTGCCGGAGAATGCAGCGGTGCATTGTTCGTCGAAAAGCCGCCAATAGCCGAACCAATCGAGCGCATTCGTGGACATGTGACCCTCTGCGAGCGGCGCGAGGTGATTCGCCCGCAGAGTAGGAAAGCCGTGATCGTCACTCTGCACGGTGACAAACGTGCGGTCTTTCACCTTTCCTGTCCGTGCCCAGATGCGGCGCGCGGATGTTTCTCCGACAAATGCATCCGAGTCGCCGACCACCAAGAGCAAGTGAGTCGTGGCGGGGATAGTCGAGGCATCGTCGAGCGGCACAATCTGGATGCCATCCTTCGGCCCCTGCCCTGGATGCACGACCATCACAGCGGATGGCAGCGGTAAATGTTCTTCGTTCGCGCGCGACGCAAAATTCGCCGCACCCACACCGCCCGCCGAATGTCCGACGATGGCGAGCCGTTTGAGATCGGGAGCGACATGACCTTTTTGCGCGAGCACTTCCAATGCATCGCGAAGGGACTGCACGACGTTATCGTGATATTCCGCCGGCGGCGTCACGAGGTTTTCCTGATAGCGCGGATAGACGACGATGTTTCCGCGACGAACGAGATGCTCGATCCACGCGCGATATGGCTCCGGCGACATCGCGCTGTAACCGTGGAGAAAAATGATGAGCGATGCCTTTTTAGGCTGCGGCTGCTGCGGCTCGAACAACCAATACTGCGTGCTCTTTTCGCCATGCTCGGTTTCACGCACAGCAGTGTGCGCGTATTCCGCACCGCCGGGGCCGGACTTTGGTTGCTGCGGCTGGCGCGTAGCTGCGGTGGCGAGCGATGTTACGAGGAAGAATATGGCGA
The DNA here is from genome assembly GCA_040376335.1 of Verrucomicrobiia bacterium. Classification (GTDB taxonomy): domain Bacteria; phylum Verrucomicrobiota; class Verrucomicrobiia; order Chthoniobacterales; family Chthoniobacteraceae; genus SXWH01. The sequence continues at coordinate 12,168 of JBEIQV010000002.1, forward strand.
ATGTGCGTTCTAGCATGGTGGCTTCAACTTTGGAGACTGTGAAAAGTTTTCACGAAAGTCGAAGACGCTCTACGTGTCACGCGGGACGGCTTGCTTGCGGCGCGGTTCCTGCGAAGAGTCGCCTATGTTCAAACGCTCTTCCGCTAGCCCGATTTCAGTCGTTACCGGTGCCGCTGGTTTTCTCGGTTCGCATCTCACCGACCGACTACTTGCAGAAGGCCACCGCGTCATCGGGATCGACAATTTCATCACCGGCAACGTCGCGAACATCGAACACCTCGCGGGCAATGAGCGGTTCCGCTTCATCAAGCACGACGTGTTGAATTTCATCTTCCTGCCCGACGATGTGGACAGCGTGTTTCATTTTGCATCGCCTGCGTCGCCTATTGATTACCTCGAATATCCGATCCAGACGCTGAAAGTCGGCTCGCTCGGAACTCACAACACACTCGGCCTCGCGAAGGACAAAAAGGCGCGCTACCTCATCGCGAGCACGAGCGAGTGCTACGGCGATCCGCTGGAGCATCCGCAAAAGGAAAGCTATTGGGGAAACGTGAACCCCGTCGGCCCGCGCGGCTGTTACGACGAGGCGAAGCGTTTCGCCGAGGCGATGACGATGGCCTACCACCGCGCACATGGCGTGGACACGAAGATTGTCCGCATCTTCAACACCTACGGCCCACGGATGCGGTTGCGCGATGGACGCGTGGTGCCCGCTTTCATCGGTCAGGCGCTCACCGGAAAACCGCTCACGATTTTTGGCGACGGGTCGCAGACGCGCTCATTCTGCTACTGCTCCGATTTGATTGATGGGATTTTTCGCCTGTCGCAATCGGACTTTCACGAGCCGGTGAATATCGGCAACCCGCGCGAAATGACGATCCGCGAATTCGGCGAACACATCATCAAGTTCACGGGATCGTCCTCGAAACTGGACTTCCGCCCGCTGCCGCAGGACGACCCCAAGGTGCGCCGCCCGGACATCACGCGTGCGAAATCGCTGCTAGGCTGGGAGCCAAAGGTATCTTTCGAGGAAGGAATTGTGAAAACCATCGAGTTCTTCAGAGGTCGCGTCGCTGCCGGGGATTTGGTGGCTTGAAGTCAAATACCTACGTGCTCCCTACAGAATGGAGGGCGTGCGTGCCAACTATGCATAGGTGCAAACTTCGGTTGAAGAATGGGGCTTGGTGATAATCCTTTAGCTATAGAAAAGCACCTCAGATACCACCTCCCAATAAACTATCATCTACATAGACCCCGTAGGCACTACCACACGTTTCCACCACGTTGTTACGTCGTAAGATTTATCTGTAGCGCGAAAGCAAAGACAGCGGTCCATCCTCACTTTTCTCCCGTGATTAAACTTCCTCCTTGAGCCGTGCGCCATGCAACAGACAGCATCGGGCATGATTATTCTTGGCCTCGATAGCGGCACACAAAGCACCAAGTGCATCGCCCTTGATCTCGAATCTGAAAAAATAGTCGCCAGTGCCTCGCACGCATACGGACTCATCGAAGGGCTGCCTGCGGGACATCTCGAACAGGACCCGCAAATATGGCTCGATGCGGTGGACAAGACGGTGCGCGCCTGCATTCAGCAACTCGGGAAAAAGAAAGATCGCATCCGGGCAATCGGTGTCAGCGGGCAGCAGCATGGTTTTGTTCCGCTGAACAAAAAGAACGAAGTCATCCGCCCGGCGAAACTTTGGTGCGACACTTCGACGGCAGACCAGTGCAAACAGTTCGAGAGCGAGTTCGGCGGCGTGGAGGAATTGATCAAGCTCGCGGGTAATTCGATCCCGCCCGGCTTCACCGCGCCGAAAATTCTTTGGCTGAAACAAAATGAGCCGAAGAATTTCAAGGCGCTGCACACCGTGTTGCTCCCGCACGACTACATCAATTTTTACCTCACCGGCGAAAAGGGCATGGAGTTCGGCGACGCGAGCGGCACCGGCCTGCTCGATGTGCGCACGAAGCAATGGTGCCGTCCTCTGGTCGAGTTTATTGATGAAGGGCTGGAGGAATGTCTGCCGCCACTTGCCAGCAGCCGACGTGCAATCGGACTGCTCACAGACAGTCTTCGCGAAGCTTGGGGTCTGTCGAAAAGCACGGTCGTCTCCGCTGGCGGTGGCGACAATATGATGGGCGCAATCGGCACCGGTAATGTGCGCCCAGGAGTTGTCACTGCAAGTCTAGGAACAAGCGGGACGCTTTACGCATTTGCCGCCGAGCCCGTCGTGGATTCCGAAGGTGAAGTCGCCGCGTTTTGCGACAGCACGGATCGCTGGATGCCGCTCGTCTGCACGATGAACGTGACCGTCGCCACCGAACAGGTGCGCAAGATGTTCAACTGGTCGCACGAAGAATTGGAAAAGCACGTGCGTGAAACTGCCGCTGGCGCCGGTGGCTTGGTTTTCCTCCCCTATCTCAATGGCGAGCGGACACCGAATCTCCCGCAGGGAACGGGAATTTTCCACGGCCTAACGACAGAAACCATGGAGCCCAGCCACATGGCGCGCGCGGTGATGGAAGGCGTGACTCTGGGGCTCGCCTACGGGCTGAATCGTTTCCGCCAGCTCGGCATCGAGCCGACGGAAATTCGTCTCACTGGCGGCGGAAGTAAGAGCGATATCTGGCGTCAGATTTGTGCGGATATTTTTGGGGTTCCGACTGTCTGCCTACAAAGCGCCGAAGGTGCCGCGCTCGGTGCTGCACTTCAGGCCGCATATGCCTGTGCCGCTGCCGAGGGGCAGCCGACGCGCTTCCTCGTCCTCGCTGAAAAATACGTGACTCTCGACGAAAGCACGCGCTGCCAGCCGAACGACAACCACCGCGAAACCTACGCCCGACTTTTAACCCGCCAAAGCGACCTCACCAAACGCCTGCACACCGCAGGATACCTGTAACAATCTCACGTCCACACAGGCTGCTGGTTGAACGCCGGGGGCCTTTGTGTAATCAAAAGCACGAAACCTATGAATACTCGCTCGGTAGCAATCTTTGCAGTCGTCGTCGCCATCCTCGTCGGTGCGGCGATTTGGTTTTTAAACAGCGACGTAGCGCCGCACGCGACACCTGTCGTCGCCGCTGTAACTCCGACTCCAAAACCACTGGCTCCAGCTAGCAATCCGACGACTACAACCAAGACCAACCAATCGCCACAAACCGCCCCACAGACTGCCCCCGTAGTCGAGACTGCGCCTGTGACACAGCCAGCAGCGATGACGGAGGATGATCGGAAAATTGACGAAGTGCTCCGTTTGTATCCTGGCAACACAGATGCAGACCACACGAACACGGCGCAATCGCTCATCAATCTGCTGCCGACGCTCACAAAGGACGGGCAGGTCGAGTGCGCACAGCACGTTTCAAATTTGCTCAGCGATGACGAATTCAAGCGCGTCATGCCCATCTGGCGGAATCCGTCGTTCAATCCCGATGTGATCGAAGTCTTCGCGACAGACCTGATGAATCGCGAACACAAAGTCATGCTCCCAGCGATGCTCGACGCAGTGCGGATGCCGAATCATCCCTACAACGAGGAGGCCAAAACAACGCTCCAGGTTTTTCTCGATGAAGACTACGGCAACGATGTCGGCAAGTGGGAGAAGGCGATGAAGGATTTCCTAAAAAAAGAAGCCGAAGAGGAGAGCGGCGTGGAGTCGAAATAGTCGCTGCAACAGCGACTATACATCACACGTATGAAGTTCGTCATCGCCGGCACCGGAGCTAGCGGCGCGATCTATCTACAGCGAATGTTGGATAAAATTGATGCACGCGAAAACGAGGTGCATCTCATCCTCAGCACGTTTGCAAAGCAGGTCATCCACGAAGAACTCGGCGAGTTGCGGGTGCCTGAGGGAGTTCACCAGCACGGCGACAAGACGATGAACGTGCCGTTCGTTAGCGGTTCCTCGCGCTTCGATGCGATGGTGATTTGCCCGTGCTCGATGGGCACGCTCGCCCGCATCGCCGCAGGCACGAGCGACTCGACGATCCTCCGCGCGGCGGATGTTTTTCTAAAGGAGCGCCGCAAACTGATCCTCGTCCCGCGCGAGACGCCGTGGAGCCTTATCCACGCCCGCAACGTCTGCACACTGCTGGAGGCCGGCGCAACCGTGATGCCCGCAAGTCCCGGATTTTACAGCCGCCCGCAGACCATCAAGCAGATCGCAGACACAGTGGTGGATCGCATTCTCGATCAACTAGGACTGCCCGTGAGCGACACGTTTCGCTGGGCGGAACGCTAAATCTCAAACAGTGAACTGATCTTTTTCAGAATACCTTTGGCGTATTCCTTCTGCTTTAGCTCCACGACTTGCAGTGGAGTTTGTGAGGCGATGACGCCGTCTGTTTCTAACTTTCTCTTCGCCAGCATCTCGCTCATTCGCTCGGCGAGACATGTATTTTCCTGCATGAGCGGCTGGAGAACATTGCGGCTGATTTCCCAAATCTCGCAATCCGTCCGAGCCATCACGGTGGCACTGCGTTTTTCACCGGTAAGCATGCACATCTCGCCGAAAGCATCGCCCGAATGAAGCTTGGCCAGATGCATCTCCTGCCCACCAGACTGGATGATCACATCCGCCTCGCCTTCGAGAATGATGAACATCGAACAGCCGTCATTGCCCTGTTTGATGATCTCCTCGCCCCGCCCGAATCGCAAGATGGTCGCGTGGGCGATCAACTCCGTTTTCTGTTCGTCACTGAGCGGCGCGAGCAACTCCTGTTTGGGCAAAAGTGCGCGGACTTTTGCCAGTGCAGGGTTTTCCGCGTTACGATCCCGCTGGATGTGCAGCGTGCGTATCGGAAACGGAATCGAAAGCCCCGCACGTTTCGCCTCATACCACACGTTCGTGCGAATGTGATTTTCGATATCATTGAAGCGTCCCTCTTCCTCCAACGAATACTTGATTTCGTAAATCACCGCCGAGTCGCCGTAATCAACGAGATAGACCTTTACTGGCGGGTGTTCCAATACTCCAAAGGCATTCTGAGCTGCACGCTTGAGCACCTCGCGCACGGTGTTTGGAGGCGCGCTGTATTCAAAACCGATGCGAATGCGGTGTGCATGCGCGCGTGTCGGGTAGCTGAGATTGGTGATCGTGGTTCCAACGATGGTCTTATTCGGGATGTCGAGGTAGATGTCGTCGTTCGTGCGGAGACGCGTCGAGCGCCAGTTCACCTCGATCACCTCGGCGCGGATGTTATCCACGATGAGCCAATCGCTGACTTTGAAAGGCTTGCCGATTTGGAGCGCGATGCCCGAGACGATATTTGCCAGCGTTTCCTGCATGGCAAAACCGACGACCACGGCCACGATGCCCGAACCGGTGAGGAACGCATCCACCTGCGCGCCGTAGCCCCATTTCGCAACCAGCACACACGCGACGGTGAACGCGGCGAAGCTGAAAATTTGCTGGAGAAATTTCGGAGCCTCGGCTTCGTGCCGACGCTTAAACCACTTCTGCCAGTAAAAGCGCCGTAGCAATGCAAGGGCAAAAATTACGCTGAGAAGAATGACCGCCGCACCGAAGTGATCAATCGCATCATCGTGCCACACGCGCCCTGCACCATCGGGATGCCCCAAAGGATGCTGTGCGTTATGGAGCAGACGCAGTGGAAGATAAGCCGAGACCGAAAGGCATAATAATTGGTAGGCCGTGCCGAGCGGGACACGATGCACTTTCTTTAGCCAGCGCCCGAGCGCGAGTGCCCCTATGTAGATAAAGGGTGCCGCGATAAACGCGGCAATGACCGGGGCTGCCATCTGGAAATCTGCAAACATGGGTGCGGACGCTAGCGGACTTGCGGCTTCATTCCAAAAAGATTCGCCGTGCACGCCTGCGGGCGTGTTTATCTCCGGGAAGGTTCACTTTTGCAACACGTGCCGTCAGTAAACTGCGAACAGCTTCCACCTCGTCAAAGCCAACGTCGCGCACTCCGCGCGCACGCAGCCATGCGTGGATGAGGCGACGCTGGAGTGCGAGCGGAAGCAAACGAAGCGCGGCGTTGTCGAGTTGCGCTGGGATGTTTTGCAGTTCAGCCGCTGAGGAAAAGTGCTCATCTTCAGCGCGCAGGAGTTCCGCAGTTCGCCACAACGCACGGCGGACATCGCGACCCAGCGCCGCTTCGAGAGCAGGTAGCGCGGCGTGGCGGATGCGGTTGCGCGTGTAGCGCGGGTCGGTGTTGCTTCCATCTTCGCGGAAAGGCAGAGCGTGCGCAGCGATGTAGGCGTCAATCTCCTCGCGCCACACGCCGAGGAGCGGACGTAAAACAACTAATCCATCATCGCGCAGCGAACGCGGAGACATTCCACCGAGACCGGCGCTGCCGGAGCCACGCAGGAGGTTGAAAAGGAACGTCTCCACCTGATCATCCGCGTGATGCGCCAGGAACAGGTGCGGGCATGAGTGCTTGCGAGCCATGCGGGCGAAGAATTTGTAGCGGGCTTCACGCGCTGCGGCCTCGATGGAAACTTTTCGACGTTTCACGAGAGCGGCGATATTCGAGCGCGCCACCTCACATTGAGCGCCCAATGTTTTAGCGAAATCGGCAACAAAACGGGCATCTGCACGGCTTTCAGCACGCAGCCCGTGATCAAGATGACAGACGATGATTTTGCAAAAGCCGTGTTCTTTCAACCAATGCAGCAAAGCCATCGAATCACGACCGCCACTGACGCCCACAAGCACAGACTCATCGGGCGAGAAGTCCGGCGGCGAAACCTTGGCGAATGGAGCATGACGAGGCACAGCGGGAATGTGTGAAAGGTTTTCAGCCCAGCCAAGCCTTGCGTGACGACCAAAGTTTAGCTGACGACGATGTTCACGAGGCGACCGGGGACGACGACGATTTTTCGCACGGTCTTGCCGGTGGTGTGCTCCAGCACTCTTAGGCAAGCGAGCGCGATGGCTTCGATATCGCTTTGGCTGGCGTCTTTTTTGACGACGATTTTGTCGCGTAATTTGCCGTTTACCTGCACAGGAAGTTCGATTTCGTCCTCGATCAACAATTCAGGATCGTAAGCCGGCCACGCCAGGTCTGCTAGCAGAGCGGCGTTCGGATTGATCACGCTCCACAGCTCCTCGGTGAGATGGGGTGCGAATGGATTCAAAACTTGGAGCAAAAGTTGAATTGCAGCGAGTGGGCGTGGGTTGGCGGCGGTGAGTGCGTTGGTGCAAACCATCATCTGCGCGATGGCGGTGTTAAAGCTCAGCGCCTCGATGTCTTCGCCGACCTTTTTGATCGTCGCGTGGACGACTTTTGCGAGCGCCTTTTCCGTCGGCACGTCCTGCACGGCGGCGCTGCGCTGCCACTCGCCGGCCTGATTTTCCTCCATGACCAAGCGCCACACGCGGGCGAGGAAACGGAACACGCCCTCGACGCCGCTCATGCTCCACGGCTTCGTGGCTTCGAGCGGGCCCATGAACATCTCGTAAAGCCGCAGCGCGTCGGCGCCGTATTCCTTGATGACGTCGTCAGGGTTCACGACGTTGCCGCGCGATTTGCTCATCTTCACGCCGTCCTCGCCGAGGATGAGGCCCTGGTTGACGAGTTTTTGAAATGGCTCGGGCGTGCTGACGTGGCCGAGGTCGAACAAGACCTTGTGCCAGAAGCGCGCGTAGAGCAGGTGTAGCACGGCGTGCTCGGTGCCGCCCACATACAAGTCAACTCCGCCGGGTTTCGGCGTGTGACTGGTGACTGGTGATTGGTGATTGGTGGAGCCAGTTGTCCAGTAACGCTCGGCTTCTGCGCCGACGAAGCGGTCGGCGTTTTTGTTGTCGATGTAGCGCAGGTAATACCAGCACGAGCCGGCCCATTGCGGCATGGTGTTAGTTTCGCGCGTGGCGGTGGCGCTGTAGCGGACCCAGTCGGTGGCTTTCGAGAGAGGCGGCTCGGGGGTGCCGGTGGGTTTGAAATCGGTGAGCGCGGGCGGGACGACGGGCAATTCGCTGGCGTCGATCGCGCGGTGCTTTTTCTGCCCATCCGGCCCGGTCTCCCACACGATGGGAAAGGGTTCACCCCAGTAGCGCTGGCGCGAGAAAAGCCAGTCGCGGAGTTTGAAGTTGATCGTCTTTTTGCCGAGGCCCTGCGCTTCGAGGCGCGAGATGATTTCCGTCATTGCGTCGGCGGTGCTCAGTCCGTCGAGCGGTCCGCTGTTCACGGCGAAGCCTTCGCCGTGGAAGCACTCCATCGGCTCGCTGTCGCAGGCGGATTTGTTGCCGAGGCCGAGGCGCGGCTCCTTCGCGACCACTTCGCGGATGGGCAGTGCGAACTTGCGCGCAAACTCCCAGTCGCGCTCGTCGTGCGCGGGCACGGCCATGATCGCGCCGGTGCCGTAGCCGGTGAGCACGTAGTCGGCGATCCAGATGGGGATGTGCTCGCCGCTGACAGGGTTGATCGCGAACGCGCCGGTGAAGACGCCGGTCTTGTCCTTCGTGAGTTCAGCACGTTCGAGGTCGCTCTTGCGCGCGGCTTTCTCGCGGTATTCCTCGACGGCGGTCGCCTGTTCCTCGGTGACGAGTTCCTCGACGAGCACGTGCTCGGGCGCGAGCACCATGTAGGTCGCGCCGTAGAGCGTGTCGGGGCGCGTGGTGAAGACGGTGATAGTCTCATCCATGCCCGCCGGGCAGTCGGCGACTTTGAATTTTACCTCCGCGCCTTCGCTGCGGCCGATCCAGTTTCGCTGGTGAATCTTGATGCTCTCTGGCCAGTCGAGGCCGTCGAGTTCGTCAATGAGCCGCTGCGCGTAGGCCGTGATGCGCAGCATCCACTGGCGCATCGGGCGTCGCTCGACGGGGTGGCCGCCGACTTCGCTCTTTCCATCAATGACCTCCTCATTCGCGAGCACCGTGCCGAGTTCGGGACACCAGTTCACCGGTGCATCGCTCACGTAGGCGAGGCGGACGCTGTCGGCGTCTTCACCTTTATACGTCGAGATGGGTTCGGCCTTGTTCGTCGCCGGGTTGAACCAAGAATTGTAGAGCTGCACGAAGATCCACTGAGTCCATTTGAAATAGCCGGGGTCCGTCGTGTTCACCTCGCGCTGCCAGTCGTAGCCGAAGCCGATGGCTTGGAGCTGCTTCTTGAAATTCGCGACATTCGCCTCGGTCGTCGCGCGCGGGTGCTGGCCGGTCTTGATGGCGTATTGCTCGGCGGGCAGGCCGAACGCGTCCCAGCCCATCGGGTGCAGCACGTTGAAGCCGCGCATTTTTTTGTAGCGCCCGATGATGTCCGTCGCCGTGTAGCCCTCGGGATGGCCGACGTGCAGCCCCGCGCCGCTCGGGTAGGGGAACATGTCGAGCACGTAGTATTTCGGGCGCGTGGCGTCGAAGCCGGGCTCGCCGGGATTGGGCGTGTGAAAGGTCTGCCGTTCGTCCCAGACGCGCTGCCAGCGTGGCTCGAATTGGTCGAAAGGAAATGGTCTGCGGCGGTCGGTGCTCATTGGCGAAAGGGCGCGGAATGTGGCTGGAACGGATGACGGATGCAAGATGCAGGATGAGCGTGTTGCTTGCGTGATGCGGTGCGCATTGGGCAATCTGCGCATATGCGCCGACTGCTCATCGCCACAAAGAACGCTCACAAGACTGCGGAAATCCGCGCCATACTGGGCACTGACTGGGAAGTGAGCGACCTCACCACGCACCCGGAAGTTCCCGCGCCGGAGGAAACGGGGACGACTTTTGCGGAGAATGCGCGCATCAAGGCAGAAGCCGCGTCGCTTGCATTTTCGGGTTTCGTTTTAAGCGACGACTCCGGCTTGGAGGTGGATGCGCTAAGCGGAGATCCCGGCGTGCAGAGCGCGCTCTACGCGGGCACGCACGGTGATGATGCTGGTAATCGCGCAAAGCTGATGCGCGAGTTGCGTGCGTGCAGCGTGCCGCAACCGTGGCGTGCGCGCTTTCGCTGTGCGATTGCAGTGGCAGAAAATGGTCGCACAGTCGCGGAATTCGATGGACGCGTGGAGGGGATCGTCATCGCCGAAGAGCGCGGCAGCGGTGGCTTCGGCTACGATTCGCTCTTTGTGCCCGATGGGCATGAAGGGACTTTCAGCGAGCTATCGGCGGAGGTGAAAAACCAACTCAGCCACCGTGCACGGGCGATGACGCAAGCTGCGCGGCTTTTTAGCGCCTGACCTGCTTATTTTGGCTGTTTGGCCATATCCCTTGCTTGGGTTAAATCCAACAAGCTGCCATCGGCCAGAATCATAAGGTTGCCGCTCTCGTGGGAATCCTGACGCTCAACAAACCAAGGCTGTTTAGGCCACTTGCGACAATTGCCCGGTTTATCGCTGAATACCCCACCGATGTAGTCTGTGCGATGGTTATCGGGCTCTAAAAAATTCGGGTTCTTAAGTTTGACCTGCACCACGGGACAAATGAAATTTTTTCTAGCAATGCCAAAGGGTGAGAGAACCTCCATCCAATCTTCGGCATATTTTTGCTGCTTGGTTGCATCGTATTTTACCTGAGGCCAGCGATCTCCGTTGGAGTTCACATAGGCAGACGCTGCTACGTAGAGGCCCTTCAGGTTTTCCTGACAGGCGATTTTTTGTGCACGCACTCGATACCAATTATACGCCGGGTAAAGGAGGGCTGCCAGAATTGCAACGATGGCTATGACAAAGAGTAACTCTAGAAGGCTGAACCCTCTGAAAACACTTGTCCGCCAATTACAGAGTCGTGCGCAGTGTGACACGAAATGAATTACTCATAGGCTATACACTGACTAAGCCCCAGTGCCCGTCCCTGTGCCCGTGTCAGTTGTATCTGTGGTGGAGACCGAACCGGACTGCTTTACGCCATCCACGGTATAATTCAGAACGTTAGTAACGATTGGCTGGAGTGCATCGTTCACTTGGCCCTGACCATACGAAAGCACGGCAGTTCCAGTGACGCGCTGAAATGTAGAACCAACAGTAAGGCCAGCAACATCTCTGGAAGCTGAGCCCTGAGTAGCCGATACCTTAGCTTCGAGAGTTCCATTCACTGAAGTGGTCACAGTAACAGTAACAACTTCAGCTCCAATAATCTGGTTGATATTCGTGTCAAAGCTGGCTTCGAGCAAGCCACTCAGCGTGCCTTTCAAGGCATTGCCAACAGCGTTGATGGTTCCGGGGAAAGTCTGACCTTCCGAAAACATCATGAATATCCCTGTGGCGTAGCCAGTGACTGGCACCTTGAGTGAGAAAATTCCGAGTGAAGGGATCTCCTCTCCATTCGGCCCAGTGACAGCGGAAATTTCGCCGTCATCTGGAATCAAAACGCCAGAGTATGAACCAACGATGTTTTCCCCAGTAGCACCGTAAGTTGGCCCCCCGCTCATCGCGAAGACCTGAGCTTGCAGGAAAACAATCATCATCAAGAAGGAGAGAATCTTTTTCATAAGTGGATGCCACTAGAGGCAGGCCATTCTACATGGTCAAACATATTTTCGTGTCAGAACTGTGAATTCGGCGACATTGACGGCGGGGGCGGCTTTAAGCACCGTCCGCGCGCTTTGAATTTACCTTTCAGCCTTTTTCTCGCTCTTCGTTATTTGAAACCGAAACGGACTTTTGTATCCGTGATCACGGTGCTCTCGGTGCTGGGCGTGGCGCTGGGCATCGCCTGCCTCATCGTGGTGATTGCGGTGATGACGGGATTCGATCGTGAGTTGCGCAGCCGAATCATCGGCTTCGAGCCGCACCTCACGGTGAGTGTCGGCGGGACGCTGAATGATTGGGAGCCGCTCCAGCAGCGGATCGAGAAAGAATATCCGGGCGTGGCTGCGGCACCCTACGTGATGGGCCCGGTGCTTCTTCAGTTTGAGGGTGAATTTATCTCCGCAACAATGCGCGGCGTGCAGCCGAAAGGGGAGCTCAAGCTCGTGGATTTGGAAAAGTTCGTAACAATCGGGCGCTACGAACTGGACAGCGAAAAGTGCATCATGGGCAAAGCACTGGCTGGAGTGCTCGGTGTGAATGTGGGTGACAAAATTCAACTCCACGGCCCAGGCAATCTGAAGAAAGTGGTGAACGAGCTTCAGCGCATGGAGAAAGAAGACCCCGGCGCAAAATCACTGAAACAGATCAAGGAGATGGTGCGCCCGGAGGAGGTGGAAGTTGTTGGCCTCTTTGAAACGGGCCGCTACGAATACGATTCCAATTTTGTCGTGGTGCAGCTCGCGGTCGCGCAGGCGATGTATGACTTCGAGGACACCGTCCACGGCCTGGCGCTGCGCACACCCAATGCGGACACGGCGGAGAAATTCAAACCACAGCTCGCTACTGCGCTTGGGCCGGAATATCATGTCACATCGTGGGTGGACAATAACCGCGAGCGACTCGATGCCGTCGCGCACGAGCGGGTGCTGATGATGTTTGTGCTGATGATGATCGTCGTCGTCGCGGCATTCTCTATTTCCAACACGCTCATCACCGTCATCGTGCAAAAGAAACGCGAGATTGGCTTGCTCAAAGCACTCGGGGCTCCATCCAGCAGACTTGTAGGTATCTTTCTAGGTCAAGGCTTCATCGTTGGCGTGCTGGGAAATGTAGCCGGCTTGCTGCTCGGCTGGGGCGTATTGAGCTGGCGCAATGAAATCCGCAACTGGCTCATCCACGCGTTCAACGTGGATATTTTCAATGCCTCCATCTATTCACTCAGCGGCATCCCTTCCGCGATAGCCGGGCAAGACGTGGTGCTCATCTGCGCGATGTCCATGGGGATTTGCCTGCTTGCAGCCTACATTCCCGCGCGGTTTGCCGCGAAGCTCGATCCCGTAAAGGCGCTGCGCGAAGAGTGACGCGGCTTACGGCTCGCTGACTTCGAGTGCGCGAAGCACAGGCTCGTTATCGTCGAGATAAGCGTCGCGGTAGAGTTTGCCGAGGACAAAATCGGTGTTCTCATCAGCACGCCCATAGGTGCTCTTTTGGTTCGCAGTCTGCCCACCTTCATTCGTAACAAAGAATCCCTTACCAGGAATCGCTACAATTCCGCATAGAGACCCTTTGCTGTTGTTGCCTTTGGGGGAAAGTTCGAGTTCGTCCCAAGGCACAGCGAGATTTCCGAGGAGCTTCATGCTGTCCGTCTCCATCACCGCGACCACGCGCTCTTCACCGCAAGTAAGGTATGCCCGGTTGCCATCAAACGCCACGTCTATTGGAGTCCTAACATCTGCAGATTCGATTTTTTGTCCGTCGGGACTGATGCGAAAAACCCTCCCCCCGTCGTGATCAGCAACCCATATGTTCCCCTTTGGATCCACCTTGCAGTTGCGCAGACTAAGCGAACCATTGATTGCAAGCCTGCCACCCTCTTTCAGACCCGCCGGCGTATCCCCAGTGATCTCGTTCCCTTTTTCTTCGAGCACGAAACGCTGAAGTTCACTGAGTTGGCGATCCGTAGCATAGAGCACGAGTTCCTTGCCCTCGCGTGTGACAGCAACGCCTTCACAAATCGAAATCGCGATCTTGTGCTGGAGTCGCTGGATCTCGCTGTCGTAAATGAGAATTTCCCCTCCGTTGGCAATGTATACGCGCCCTTTGTCGTCGCACGTGATTGCCTTAGCAAGCGGCCCGCGCAGAACGCGCGATGTCGCACGCGTGTAGTCGTCGGTGATCCCGATTGCCACCTTGCGCACCTCCCCTACTCCGTTGGCCCCGTGGGTATAGCCGAGATAGAGATATTTACCGTCGGCGGAAAGTGCGATACCGCGATTGCGACGAGGCCAGATTTTTTGAGACTGACCGAAGCACGACTGACTATTGTCCACGAGATATTGGACGGTCCATTTGAACGTGTCTCCAGCTTGCAGGGATGGGATGCAGAAAAACGCAGCGCTGAACGTGAGCGCCAGATGTTTTAAAAATCGGCGGTGTGACAGTTTATTCGTTTGCACAGGCATTTTTCGTTTAAGGAAAAGGGGTTTAGAACATGGGAGGGTGCGGATGGAGCAGATTCTTGTCAACGCCCCAACTATGTCATTCAGGAAAAATCTCACCTCCCCAGACAACGACGCCAGAAAGGGATGCGAAGAGCCGGATCACGGGTAAATGCAGCGGCGGGAGCACGCACGCCAGCACGCGATGTGATTAATCGCGCCAGTGTGATCGCACTATTGGTGATGGAGAATTTCTCCTTTGCCCGCTCCAGTCCCTTTGTGCCGAGACGGTCGGCCAAGTCGGCATAGGTAAGAAAAGGCGCGAGCGCGTCGGCTAGGGACGCGGGATCGTGTTCAGCGACGAGACTGCCGGTCTCCCCGTCGTCCACCATCTCCGGAATGCCGGCTACTTTTGTCGAGACCACAGGCAGACTCGCCACCATCGCCTCCATGATCACCGTCGGCAGATTATCGCTGCCGCCATCGCCCTCACGCTGCGCCGCTAGCGCAAAAACACGTGCTTTGGCCAGCAAAGCACGGACAAAAGATTGCGGCTGCGGCCCGTGCATCACCACGCAATCCCCGAGCCCCAACTCCGCAATCATCGCGCGCAAAGTCGCATCCAGCGGCCCGCCGCCCACGATGTCGCACCCAAACTCCACACCGCGCCCGCGCAATAGCACACACGCTCGCAGCAAATCGGGAAAACCCTTCTTCTCCACCAGTCGTCCCACGCTTACGATGCGCGGCGGCTTGGATTCCTCGCCACGCGCCGCCGGGGCGATCTCGATCCCGTTAAAAACGCGAAAAACGCGACCACTCGCTGTGGGGTGCGTGCGCTCCATCCACTCGCGCGCGTAGTCCGTCTCCGTCGCGATGAAAGTCGCGTCCTCCGCCAACATCGCATTCGTAATCGCGGCTCCGCTCTCGCAGAAAATATCGTTCGCGTGACCGGTGTAGCTGTAGCGGATGCCATGAATTCGCCGCAGCCACCACGCCGCACGCGCAGCGATGCCGCCGAAATGCGCGTGAACATGCCGAATGCCGCGCGCTTTCAAAATGGGGCCGAGTTCCATAGCATCCTCGAAGCGCAAACGATCCCGGTGGCGCAGCGCGGAAGGCGTGCGCATCCTCACGCTGAACGACACTTTTACACGCGGCCTCGTCTCCTCGTCGGAAAGGTAATGCACCTCGAAAGGCAGCGCCAAATCCGGCGCATCATGCGGCCTGCGGATCGAAACGACGAATGGCTCCATCCCCAGCGCGTGCATCGCGAACACCTCGCGGTAGCAAAACGTCTGCACCGCCGACGGGAACCGCTCGAAGAGATAGGCGAAGCTCATGGGGAATGACGGATGACGAGTGCCGGATGACGGATGACGGCGACAAGGCACAACGGGCACAATGTGTCATTCGTCATGCGTTCATTCGTCATTTCCGTATCTCCAGTGCCTCGTCGTAGAAACTCTCGAGCCGCTCGATGGCGCGCTGCTGGGAAAATTCTTCACGCACGGAGCGGGCGGCTTCCTCGCCCATCGCGAGCATATTCTCCGGGTGTTCGGTGAAGCGGAACATGGCCTCCATCAGCGCTTGCGGATCACGTTCGCCACACAGCAGGCCGCTGGCACCATCGGTGACGGCTTCGGGGATTCCACCATGCCGCGTGGCGAGCACGGGGAGGCCCGTCGCCATCGCTTCGAGCATGGAGTTCGGCACACCCTCCTGATTTTGATCACTCGTCATCTCGCTCGGGTGCACGAAGACGTGGCTCTCGGCATACAGCTTCGCAAGCGCGGCTTGATCGAGGAACCCCCGCAACTCCACAGCCTGTGGGACGCCCAACTCGCGCGCCAGTTCGAGCAGCGTTTCTTTCATCGGCCCATCACCCGCGATGACGAAGCGCGAATTTGGCTGAAAGCCATGGAACATTGCGAAAGCCTGCATCGCCGACTTCAGCCCTTTCTTCGCGATGAGCCTGCACGCCTGCACAAATTGCCACCGCCCGTCCTCCGGCACCGTCCTTTTCACCAGCGGAAACGCGTCGAGCGGAATCCCCGTGCGATTCAGCCGCATCTTCTCGCGAGGACAGCCCCACTTTTCCAAAGCATCGAACAACGACTCCGACCTCGCGAGCACCAGCGGCACCGTCTGCAACAGCTCGCGCATCATATCGTCGTAACCCGGCTGTTGCGGGCGCGGCTGGATGTCCATGCCGTGAAAACTGACGACGACCGGCTTGTTCCAACCTTTGATGAACGGCAGCAGATGCACGCCGGTGTGGCCGAAATAAATGTGCATCAAATCCGCAGGCTTCCGCTCGAACGTCTTCACGATGCACCGCAATTCACCACGGTAAAGCAGCGGCGACAGACGCAGCACATACTTTCGCCAGAATCGCTTCAGGAAATTTTTTCGCACGCGCGGCAGCAGCTCGATGTCTGCGAAAGGATACCTTTCTTCCTCGATGCGCTCGCGCGTCATAATCCAAGTATCCCAGCGCTTCAGCCCCGAGACTTGGCGATAAATATGCCGCATCTCCGGCTTGAGAAATGTAGTGCAATAGCTGGCGACGACTGGCTTCGACATTTGGCTACGCCTTCTTCGCCGTGCTCGAAATATAGACTTCGCGCAGGAGTTTGAAGTCCACCTCGACGGGCGAGTGAGTCATCAGATCCACGCCGCGGTTGTTTTTGGGGAAAGCGATGACTTCGCGGATGCTCTCGGCCCCAGCGATGAGCATGACGAGGCGATCCAGTCCGAGCGCGAGACCACCATGCGGAGGCGCACCGAAGCTGAACGCTTTGAGAATATGGCCGAACTTCACCTGCTGCTCCTCGGCATTCACACCCAGCACGGAGAACAGTTTCGCCTGGAGGTCGCGCTCATGGATGCGGATGGAACCGCCACCGAGCTCGACACCGTTCAGCACGACATCGTAGGCGACAGCGCGGACTTTGGAGTAATCACCGGCGTCCATCGCAGGCACGTCCTCGGCCTTCGGACGCGTGAACGGATGATGCACGGCGACCCAGTGATTGTCCTCCGGCGAAAAGGCGAGAAGCGGGAAGTCCACGACCCACAGAAAATTGAGTTTATCGGCGTTGGCCTTGAGCAGACCGAGAAGTTCCGCGCAACGCAGACGGACACGACCAAGCACCTCGCAAACGGCTTCGAGTTTTGCGTCGGCACCAAAAAAGAGCACGTCGCCCTCGGCAAATCCCATGCGCTCGGCGAGCGCGGCCTTTTCCGTATCGCTGAAAAATTTCACGATGGGCGACTCCCACTCGCCACCCGCGCTCCACTTCACGTAAGCGAGTCCTTTCGCGCCGCACTCGGTCTTCACCCACTCCTCCCATTTCTTGAGCTGCTCCTTGCTGAGCAATGCCGCCGCGCCTTTTGCGTTGATCGCTTTGATCACGCCGCCGCCCGTTGCGACCGATGCGAACACTTTGAACTGCGACGCGGTGAAGATGTCGGTGAGTTCGGTGAGTTCGATGCCGAAGCGCGTGTCGGGCTTGTCGCTGCCGAAACGATTCATCGCCTCGCTGTAGGCCATGCGTGGAAATGGCGTGGGGATTTCGACTCCGCGCGCTTCCTTGAAAATGCGCGCGAGCAGTCCCTCGACGAGCGTCTGGATGTCCTGCTCGCCAACGAACGAAGCCTCAATGTCCACCTGCGTGAACTCCGGCTGGCGGTCGGCGCGCAAATCTTCATCGCGGAAGCAGCGGGCGATTTGGAAATACTTTTCCAGCCCCGCGACTTGCAGGAGCTGCTTGTATTGCTGCGGCGCCTGCGGGAGCGCGTAAAAACTGCCGGGGTTCAGCCGCGACGGCACGAGGAAGTCGCGCGCGCCCTCGGGAGTCGGGTTGCTGAGGATGGGCGTTTCGATTTCCAAAAAGCCCGCTTCATCCAGGAAGTCGCGCGTGGCTTTCACGACGCGATGGCGGAGCCGTAAGTTGCGCTGCATCGGTGCGGTGCGCAGGTCGAGATAGCGGTATTCGAGGCGGAGGTCTTCGTTCACCTTCGGATCGTCGAGGGGAAAGGGCGGCACGTCGGCTTTGTTAAGCACGGTGAGTTCGCAGGCGATCACTTCGATTGCGCCGGTGGCGAGCTTCGCATTCTCGGTGCCCGCGAGGCGCGCGCTAACTTTGCCGGTGACTTGGATCACGTCCTCCGCGCGCAATCCGTGCGCGGCCTCCGCGACTGCGGAAAATTCCTCGGGGCGGAAGACAACTTGCGTCCATCCCTCGCGGTCGCGGAGATCCACAAAGGTGACACCGCCGTGGTCGCGGCGCGCATTCACCCACCCGGCGAGGGTGACGGTGGAGCCGACGTGTTCAGTGCGAAGTGAGTTGCAGGAAGTGGTGCGATACATGGCGAAAGGGCGCGGACGATACGCACCCCGCGCCACTTGGAAAGCGCGGAGTGGAGCTAAGCAGGGTTATAGCGTCCACTCGACAGCGACGCTCTTTTTCTGCCGGAAGCGATCCACGTAGTGCAGTTTCTTGTGCTGCGCACCGTATTCGTGGACGAGCTTGGTGCACTTCACGTCGAAGCAACAATACTCGGCGATCTCGGCGAGGCGGCCTTCGCGCCACCATCGGATCGCATCGAGACCATCACCCGTTTTTCCAATGCCGAGGCTCGCGCTGGCGACGGCGTCGAGGCCGAGGCGGTGGCCGAGTTTTTTCTCGATGTCCACGAGTAGATCGAGTGTGCGGCACTGGTGCGGAAGGTCGAGGACGGTGTAGGCCATCAGCACTTCGTAGTCGAAATTGATCACGTTGAAGCCGACGACGAGGTCGGCGCGGATGAGTTGCTGCACGAGTTCGTCGGCGCGTTTTTCGGGGTAGATGCGGTATTCGCCGAGGCGTGTGCTGTAGGTGACACCGAGGCTCATGCCCATGTCGCGCTTTTTGTCCCAGCCGCCCACGTCGTTGGCGGTGCGCTGGGTTTCGAGGTCGAAATAAACGATATCTGGCGGCATTACGCGCGCGTTGTGCCGTGACGCAGGCGCGCGGGTCAAGCGGCGCGCTGGCTTTTCGCAAAGCGTGCGTCTAAAACCTCCGGCGATGTATGACGACTACCAAACCCGCCCGCGTGCGTTGTGGATTGCAACGTTGGTCTTTTGCGTGGTGGTGATTGCGGATTCGTGGTTCCGCTGGGCGACTTTTCAATACGGCACGTTTGACGTGGCTTTCTACACGCAAGCGTTTTGGCTGGCGTTACACGGACAGGCTCATGTGTCTCTGCTGGATGTGCCGCTGATGGGGAATCACGCAGAACCGATCTGCTATTTGCTGCTGCCTTTTTTTTGGATCTGGAAAAGCCCGATGCTCTTCGTGGTCGCGCAGGCGCTGATGCTGGCGACGATGCCGTTCACGGCGTGGCGCATCGCGCGCCGGATGGAATTCAGCACGCGCGGAGCGATGTGGATGGCACTAGCAACACTGCTCGCGCCTGCGACAGGATTTGTGGCGCTGCACGAATTTCACCCCGAGGCGCTGGCTGCGCCGCTCGTGCTCCTAGTCATCGAAGCGCGGCTCGCGCGACGGCCCGGCTTGTTCTGGATTTGGTTCATCCTGGCGCTGGCGTGCAAAGAAAACGTGGCTCTGATGCTGGGCTGGATGTGCGCGGTGCATTGGATTTTGGAAAGAGA
Source organism: Verrucomicrobiia bacterium (assembly GCA_040376335.1). Lineage (GTDB taxonomy): Bacteria > Verrucomicrobiota > Verrucomicrobiia > Chthoniobacterales > Chthoniobacteraceae > SXWH01. The sequence continues at coordinate 31,693 of JBEIQV010000002.1, forward strand.
TCGCGGTCGCGAGTGGCAGATGGTTTTCAACATTCTGCCGGGCGCAATTGCGCTGGGCTGGGTCGCGCTCTACGGATTTTGGCTGGCGCCAAAGTGGAACGGTGGCCGTGTGGATTACGGCGAGCTTTATACGCACATCGGCGGAATCAGCGGAATATTCTCACAGCCGGGGCGTGCTTTTGGTGCAGCGTGGCATGGGCTGACCAGCGGCAATCTTGTGTGGGGATTGCTCCTGCCGTTTGCCCTGCTGCCATTGCTGAGGATGCGCTGGCTCATCGTGGCAGCACCGCTTTTTGCGCAGCATCTACTGTCATCGCGATCCTCGGAGTGGAGTCTGCAATTTCACTACGCAGCTCCATTGTTGCCGCTCGTTTGGATAGGAGCGGCGGAGGCTTGCTCGCGGCTTTTCTGGCGCGACGTGATGGCTGGCTGGATCGTGCTGGCATGTGTGGCGTGTCAGCCGTGGTTTGGCCCAGTGCGAGCGATAACTGGAACAATCGCTGGCGCGGGCGACGCGCTGTGGGCGCGCAAATGGAAGGCCGAGATGCTCGCAATGATCCCACCGAATGCGAGTGTGACGGCAGGGCTACCCTATCTCTCCCACCTCGCAAAGCGCCCAGAGTTGCACTCGCTCCATTTGATTTTGAAAGGACTGAAAACACTCAGCCGTGCGGAATACGTGCAACCATCGGCAACCGACGCTGTAGTGCTGGACACTGGCGATCTTGCGACATTCAACCGCATTGCCGGATACTACCATCCTGAGCGGCTTCTCGATGGACGCGTGGTGCCAGCTTCGGATCTTCTGCTTCACAAATACATGCGCCAGTCGACATGGAGCGCGCTCTCGCGCAACGAACTCACGATTTTCATCCGTGGCGAATCTTCTGCTGTCGCTCAGCAGGGCGGTGATGGAAAAATACTGGATGATTTTCATACACTCGTCGCGGTGCAGACGGGGCCGCCTACGCCGTGGGGTGATTCTATGCTTTTTGCGATGACTTGGGATTTGAAGCCGGGGCGCCCATTACTTCCTTGGGTGTCGCTTTTTCTGCAAGGCCAGAATGGGCGTCTCTACACGGTGGGCAAAGGTCCGGTTGCACCGGGTCTCGAGTCCGGACGCTTCACCGAGACTTGGCTCGTCCGCCGCCCTAATGGCCTGCCGCCGGGGAAGTATCGCGGGCAACTGATGGTGTATGACAGCTACGAATTCGACCTGCCACAACCACGATTCGCACGTCGCAGGTTTGATGTCGGGGAATTTGAGTTGAGGTAATTTCTACCTATCGCTCCGCATTTTCTCCGCACGCTTGCGCACGGCTGCCGCGTCGGCGGGGCGCTTTGCGAATTCGAGGATGTCAGCGAATTGCTGGAGTTGCGAAGGATCGCGAGGAGCACGGGCGACGGCGGTGGCCTGCGCTTCGATGGCGGCGGGGAGATTCTGCCGGGCAAGTTCGAGCAGAGCGAGTTCGCCGAAAACAGCGGCTCCGTGGACATCGAGCTTTTGGGCGGCTGCTAGTGTGGCAGCAGCAGCGGCGAAATCATTCGCATCACGCTGGAGCGAGGCGAGGCGGAGTTGCGCGGGCAAATGCCACCAATGTGCACGGGCGTATTCTGCGACAGGCGCGATGGCGTTACCGTGTGTCTCGCGGAGAATAGTGGATTCAAAAGCAGCAAGCTCCCATGTTTCCGGAAAACGCGGTCTCCATTCGCGAATCATAGCGAGCGCCTCCACGCTGTGCCCTTCACGATGAAGCTGGCCGGCGATATTGAGCGCTGCATTCCAACTCCGTGGCGCTGCGGGTGCGGCGGTCTTTGTAGCAGCTAAAAGTGGTGCAGCCTCCGACTCGCGGCCCTGCTTGCGTAGACAGAGCGCGAGGTTTGTGCGCGCGGTGGTGTAGTCGGGAAAAATGACGAGCGTTTTGCGAAGCACCTGCTCCTGCTCGGCAAGGCGGCCCTGCGCACCAAGTTCCTGTGCAAGGTAGGCGAGCATCCGTTGGGTGGCTCCCCCGCTGGCGATTGTCTTGCGTGCGAAGGTCTCGGCATCCGCCCAATCCGCCGCCCGAAAACTCGTCCGCACTGCAAACGCAGCACACGCCAGCAGCGCAACCAAGGTGACCGCGCGTTGCGCACGCGCCGGGAGCAGGAATGCCGTTCCCGCGACAAACATGAATGCACCGATACTGGCCAGATAGATCCAGTGTTCGGCGGATTCGGCGTTGAGCGGGATGAGATTTGAGATGGGGATAAAGGCGACGCCGAACCACAGCGCGCCCAACCGCCGAAGCGACACACCAGCACCGCTCCGTGCGCAAAGCCACGAGGTGACGAGGACCGCTGCTAGCCCGATGATGGAGAGCCATTCGCTGCCGATGGCCCGCTGCCATGTATGCGTATTCGCATACATCCCGGAAGGCCCGAGCGAACGCTCCATCATCAGCGTAGCCGGAAAAGCGAGCAGCCCTGTGTAATCGCCCAGAGCACGTAGCGCGAGGATACTGCGTGCGGCGAGTGGTTCGCTGACAAACGCAGGCTGCGGTGGTCGCGGTGGCGGAAGAGAGTGCAGCCATAGATAAACCGCAAGCACCACCAGCACGCGGGCAATCGGCAACAATCGCGAACGCAATGGTGTGCGCTCAAAGCCAAGCGTATGCAGCGTGAAGA
>JBEIQV010000403.1:0-2128 GCA_040376335.1 Verrucomicrobiia bacterium
GACTTCGGCAAACACCCCACCAACATCCGCGAAACACTCAAGGCACTCGCGCAGCGATTCCCCGGCGCACGCATCTGGGCCATCGTGGACCCGAAAGCCAACACCATGTGCCGCGCCGAAACCCACGCCCCGCTCGTCGAAGCCCTCAGCTTCGCCCACGGCGCACTCATCGGCCCGATTGATCGCCCCGAGCGATTCCAGCCCGGCGAAGCACTCGAACCCGCCAAGCTCGCCACCGAACTCACCGCAAAAGGCCGCCCCGTCTTCGCCGAGCCCGACGTGCCCGCCATCGTCTCCCGCATCCGCGAAACCACCCGCTCCGGCGACGTCATCGCCGTCTTCAGCTCCGGCGGCTTCGGCGGCATCTACGAAAAACTCCTCGGTGTGTGAATGGAGACAGGCAATCTGCCTGTCTCTACTTTCCTTTCCTCTCGACAGTAAACTCCCGCTCCATTTCCGTCTGCATCCGCAAACGCCACCTCCATGATACCAACATTCATACACCAACAACCCCTGCACGTTTGGGGGATGGAAGGATGTTAGCCGACGCGCCATGCGCTATCTCATAATCCTCATCGCGCTGGCTCTCGCGTCGTGCGGCCTTGGTCCCGAGGTCACGACACATTTCGAGACCGTGCAGGAAGCGCGTTCCAAAGGAGCGTTCGAGCGTGGTTGGCTTCCTCCAATGCTCCCGGAATCCGCAAGGAACATCACCGAGACCAATGACCTCGACGTAAACATGGGCACTGGGTCTTTCCAGTTTAGTGCATCCGACTACGCTTCTTTTGTATCGCTTCTCATTCCAGCTTCGCCTGAGGTCGCGCACCGTGATTGGAGCGCTCACACCGCCAAAGGTTTTCACGTATTCACTTACGCCGCCCAAGACACACGTTGGACTCTTGCGCTCCATCCACGAGGAGAGGGCCTCTACGCCGTCGATGCACGCCGTTAACCGCAATCGAACGTTGGGAACTAGGGACGCACAGATTATTAGCACATCGGCGGCATCTGCGAAAAAAACTCCGCAGCATGTGAGTCGTTGAACTCCTCAGCGACGCCTGCTACTCGTGCGCTCCAACATTTCCACACTATGAAAACCACACTGCTCGCCGCCGCCCTCGCTTTCACCGCCACTGCTTTGCACGCGGAGGATGCAAAACTTCAATCCATCCCGCTCAAGGACATTGATGGGAAGGAGACTTCGCTGAAGGCGTTTGCGGGCAAGGTGGTGCTCGCGGTGAATGTGGCCTCCAAGTGCGGGAAGACGCCGCAATACGCGGGCCTTCAGGCGCTCTTCGAGAAATACAAGGAGCAGGGCCTCGTGGTGGTCGGTTTTCCGTGCAATGACTTCGGCGCGCAGGAGCCGGGCACCAATGCGGAGGTGAAGGAGTTTTGCTCGACGAAATACAAGGTGACTTTCCCGATGATGGACAAGCTGCACGTGAAAGGCCCCGAGCAGCACGCGCTGTATAAGGCGCTGACGGGCGAGGGCGCGGCGTTTCCCGGCGATGTGAAATGGAATTTCGGGAAGTTCCTCATCGCACGCGATGGGAGCGTGGCGGCGCGCTTCGAGCCGGGCGTGGAGCCGGACGACGCGAAGGTGACCAAGGCCATCGAGGACGCGCTGGCGAAGAAGTGAGCGTCGCCGAAAAGCAAAGCCAGCTCGTCGCGAAGCTGGGCATCATCGAAGACCCGCAGGAGCGTCTCGCCGCGCTCATGTCGCGCGCGAAGAAATGGCCCGCACCGCCCGCCGATCAACTCACCGACGCCAACCGCGTCCACGGCTGCCAGTCGCGCGTGTGGGTGACAGGCACGCTGGAGGAAGGCGTTTTGCGCCTGCGCATGGAATGCGACGCGCCGATGGTGAAGGGACTCGTCGCCCTCCTCTGCGAAGTCTATGACGGTGCCACTCCCGCCGACATCCTCGCGGTGGAGCCGACCATTTTCGACGAGCTAGGCTTCACAAGAATGGTGACGCCCACGCGCCTCAACGGCCTCGCCGCCGTCCGAGCCCGCATCCGCGAAATGGCGGCCGCACACGGGTGAGAGCATGGACGCGCTTGCGCACGTTGCGACGGGCGGGTAAGGACGCGGTGATTATGAAACGTTTCGCCATTCTTTTCTGCTC
>JBEIQV010000077.1:0-12167 GCA_040376335.1 Verrucomicrobiia bacterium
AAACGGCTGATTCCTCCGAAAAAGAAAAACTGTCCGCACAGCTTTCCGAGGAATGTGAAAAGAGCAGTCGGCTCAATACACAACTCAACTCCCTCGAAGCAGAACTCGCCGCAATTCGTAAGCAACACGAAGACATCGTCCGAGCAAATGAGTCCGCAGTTTTAGAAAAGCAAAAACTCGCCGCCACGCTTGCAGAGATCGAACGCAGCAGCCACGCAGCCCACTCCGAACTCGCCGCAGAGCGCGACTCCATCACAAGTGCGCTGAGGGTCGCGCGCGATGAGTATGAAAAAACCGCTGCCGCACTTGATGCTGAGCGGCAGTCCAGCGAGTGCGCAAAGAAGGAAGCCGATGTTGAAATCAGCCGACTCCGCGATGAACTCACTGCAGCCGAGAAAGCTTTTGCCGACTTGCAGCGCACGACGGCGGATGAAATCGCTGCAATTTCAAAATCAAAAATCGCATTCGAAGAACAAAGTCGCGTGGAGATCGAAAGCCTCTCGCGCACTGCTAAAGAAATCCAGACAGCCGCCGAAACAGCTCACGAAGCAAAGCTTAGTGCCGAAGAGGCACTCGCGAAGGCAGAATCCAAATTGAACGCCGATACCTCCAAACTAACACAGGAGCTTGATGGATTACGGCACTCCGCCGAACTCGCGGCCAACGAGCTGAGAGAAAGTCGTGCAGCACAAAAGGAAAGCGCCGCTCAACTCGAAACGACACAACGTCAACTCTCAGAAACTCGCGGCGCGAGTGAACGACAAGGAGTCGAGTTCGACAAACTACGCGCCGCCCTAGCCGCCGCACGTCATGACTACGATGAACTCGCCCAGCGTGCCGCCATCGAGAAATCCAGCCTACGCCAGCAGCTCGATACACTTTCTGCGAATCTCGCTAGTGAACGCGAGTCCGCCAGCAATTCATCAGCGCTCAGTGAAAACCTGAAGCACGTGACTGAGGAACTCGCAAAAGCACGGCACGACCTCGCCAGTATCCAGGCGGAACGCGATACTCTCACGCGCCGACTTGAGCAGACCACGGAGGAACTTAGCGCAGCGCGAGTCGTTCGTGAATCGGAGCCAGCGCACTCAATGCGCACACACTCCTCCACACCGCCAGTCATAGAAGTTTTCGAGCCTGAGATCGTTTTTCCTGATCGTGAAAACGGCATCGCGATTCCACGTATTCGCCCTGTCCCAATCGCTCCGCCCAAGGTCGGATCACATTAAACGAACGATTAAGCCGAGGCCTCGATTACTTTTAAATCTGCGCGCTTCGTCTCGTAGGTTTCATTGTATGCGAGAACAGCAGGGTCTGGCTTAGCGCCCCAACTTTCGCACGCGGCGAGATATACATCCGGCCACCAGTTACGGTGCGTCGTCAGCCCCTTGTCGCGCCACTCGCGCCAGCCGATGAGCACTTTTGACCAGCACTGATCGCCCCACTCAACAGCGTCTTTTGCGTTAGTGAATTCCGAAACATACCAGTCACGACCGACACGTGCGTGCAGCACTTCGTCCGCCCAGTCGAAATCCTGAAACGTCGCCGCAAGTTTGTTTTCAGCCATGAGCGCGACCTCCCACTCGTATCGCTTGCCGGTCTTTGGCATCTGCCCTTGCTCGATGTAGTAAAGAACGCCGTGACGCTCCTTGGCGCTGAGTTGCGTATTGAGACCGAGTGACCATGTGAAATTGATCATCACTTTCCGCCAGTCCACGCCCATGTCCACGAAGCCGACTTCTCCCATCATCGCATGTCGCGCCTCGTCCCAAAGCTGGCGCGTCATGTCCCTGTAGTAAGTCCACGGCTTGTCGCGGGTCTCAGTGATGATGCTGGCCATCATTTCCGGAACATCAATTTCGCGGATGCGGCGGTAATACATCATCAAGCATTTCGGCGGTGCAGGCATTACCGGGTCATGCAGAAAGACCTCGGCGTTCACACCCATGTTGTAGGGATCGGGGAATCGCTCATCACGCCTCGGCACAGGATCGTAGCGATATGGCTGCGCCGAAAAATGACGTGTAACATTGTCTGTGCGGACTTCTGCGGTTCCATCAAGACCACCGCTTGCGAAAAGGCACGCATCAAGCAAAGACAGCCAATTCTCATCAGCGTGGACGCGGAGTGCTTGCAGTGCTTTCGCGCCGTAGTCCGCCATATCCTGCAATTCCAGCAATGCGAACCGGAGCACTCGCACGCTCGGCGCATCAGCGAGCGGGTTCACATCGGCGCGGTATTTTTCCATCGCAGCGAATATCGCCGGAACCGCTTTTGAATAGATACCAGAGAGCAACAGCGACGTCTCGGGCGCAGAGAGGATTTCGTCGAAAAAGATCGCGAGATTTTCATCCGGAACCACTTCCAGCCCAAGTGGAGGCTCCCGCATTTCTCCCACACGAACACGCAGAGCCGCCGTGTGCTCCGCGCAATAATGAGCATGAAGTGAGATGCCCATTTTGAATTCATAGATCGGCTCCGCAGTGATTCGCGCCACGAGGATTTCGTGAAGGCGGCGCAGCGCGTAGTGAAAACGCTTCAGGCGGCGCACGCTTTCCTCCACCGACAAACCGGGTCGGCGCGCGGAGTCGAAATCTGCGAGGCCAGCGAGAGGGGGAAGGTTGTGGAGCGGTGTGTAGTTCTTCGTGCTCATGGTGTGAATACTGGTGGATTATTTCCGCTGTGCACGCACGACGACCGATGACCGACTGTCCTCCTTCGCATCCCATACCGCAAGCGGTTCGCCGAAGACGGTAAATCTTTTCTCGAACTTCGCGCGGTCTTTTCCACGCAAGAGATATAACTCCTCACCCTCTGGTGCATGCTCCGAATCCGACGCGTAAATGAAGGGCGACCGCAAATAGAACAGCGTCCCGAGTAGCGGTGCAAAATCATCCAGCCCGTAAGCCACAAGCCGCGAATTCGCGGGCATCCTGTCGTCAATGCGCTGAGCGAAGGGACGGATATCCTCATTCAAACTCATCCACGGCACAGCAGTCGTGGCGTAAAGCGAGAGCGCCATTACCGCTACCAGCCCCGTCCATATCGCAAGGTGCAGTGTCTGGTGCAGTCGGCGGCGCAGTGACATCAGCAAAAGGGCAGCGCTAAAAATCAGCAGCAAAGCCAATCCTGCAACCGCAGGATGCAAAGCATCAGCCCCCTTCCCCACTGCGCTTGCGACGATAAATGGCGCGACCACTGCACCTGCGAACACTAGAAGTGTGAGCGCGAAAACTGAATAGCGCCACCAATGTCGGAAGCGCTTCGGACAATCCCACAACACCGGTGCAAGCAGCACACTAAACGGCGCAACCAGCGGCTGCACGTAGCGTGGCAACACCCCCGGAATGAGCAGCAATCCGATAAAACAACCGGCAATTGCCCAACGACCACCACGCAGCAATGCCCCCGCGCGGGTTCGCTGGCCGAGCGTAGCATCCTTTCGCCAGAGCAGCGGCGCAAAAAGCACCCACGGCAAATGATTGGCGAGACCGTTCGGGATGTTCATGAGCCACTTCGAGACATCCAGCTCCGCTCCCGTCACGCGCTCCACGAACTGCCTTTTCCAAACAACTCCCGCCTCGCCCGCACTCACCTCCTGTAAATACGGCACCGCCCACGCCGCCACGATGCCCAGCATGATCAGCACACCAGCGAGATGCGCCCAACTCCACAGCTTCCGGATTTCCCCCGCAGCCACGAGTGTCGCGATGACCACTGCATAGAAAAACAGCAAGTGCAGTGGAGCCTTCGCCAGTAGTGCCAGCGCGTTGAAAACCATCGGCACGATCCACACCAGCCACGGCGAGCGTCCCTGCGACCACCAACTCATCCACAGCACCATCGCGATGCCGCTGAGGGCGACGTAAATCGCCTCCAACTCTGCAAGCCGACATTTTTCAATCGTGGCAACCTGCACCATCATCACAATGGCGGCGACGAGTGATTGCTCCGAGATGAGCCAGCCACGTGTGGCAAAAATGATCACACCAGCCAGCACCAACACACTCAGCACACTCGGCAGTCGCGCAGCCCATGCATTGTGGCCAAAAACTTTCAGCGACCCCGCGATGCACCACTGCACGAGCGGCGGTTTGCGTAGAAAGGGTTTGCCGCCGACGTAGGGCACCAGCCAGCTTCCTCCCTCCAACATCGTCACAGCCGGCATGACCCGCCTTCCTTCTTCACCTTTGAATTCCGTAGAGCCCAGCCCCGGCAGAAAAATCCCTGCCCATAGTGCAGCGGCGATCAGAAATGCGTTCAGGCGGTTCACCCGTTCCTTTTGCAACAATCTCCGCTCTGCCGGAAAGCTCTTCTTCATTTTCCTCGCCATTCCCCTGCTTGCGCAAGAGTCGGTGAAACCTCGCGCAGAACACGTCGTGCTCGTTATTTGGGACGGAATGCGCCCCGATTTTATCCGCGAAGATCTCACGCCAAATGCAGCGGCTCTGGCAAAAAGCGGCACGTTCTTCGCAAAAAACCACTCCACCTACATCACCAGCACAGAGGTGAACGGCTCTGTGCTCGCGACCGGGATGCTGCCACGCAACAACGGCATCATCGCCAATCGCGAATATCGCCCCGAAGTGAATCTCATTAAGCCGGTGGACACACAGTATCCGTGGCCGGTTCGCGTCGGCGATGCAGTGCATAGCGGGCGCTGGATGCTCGTGCCGACCATCGCCGAGACAGTAAGAAAAGCTGGCTTCACCGCCGCTGTCGCAGGCACGAAGGGCATCGGCCTGCTCCACGACCGCTCGTTTGACCGCACGCCGTTCGGCGGCGCACCCATAGTCTTTGAGGGGCAGGCGTATCCTAGTGCGTTTGGAGAAAATCTCACCACCACGCTCGGCAAATGGCCCGGATACCCGAAGGAAATCGCATCCAATACCGCGCAAAATTTATGGACCACCCGCGCTCTGCTCGAACACCTGTGGAAGAACGGCGTGCCAAAATACAGCGTGCTCTGGCTCGGCGATCCCGACTTCACACAGCACCTCACATCGCCCGGCCACCCCGCTGCACTCGACGCGATCCGCGACAGCGATACGCACCTCGGTATGATGCTCGCCGAACTGCAAAAGCACGGTGTGCGTGAAAAGACGGATATCTTCCTAGTGAGCGACCACGGCTTTTCCACAGTCGAGCGCACGGTGGACTTTTCCGCCAGACTCCGGGCGCATGGCATGAAGGCAAAAGTGCCCTTTCGTGCGGTGGGTCAATTTAAGCAGACACCGAAGCAGGGCGAAGTGATCACAGTCGGCGTGGGCGGCAGCACATTGATCTACGTCGTGAATAACGACCCTGCGATCATCGCGGAGATCGTCGAGTGGCTGCAGGGATGTGATTTTGTCGGCGGCATTTTTACGCGCGATGGAGCACCGGGGACTTTCAAGTTGAGCGATGTTTGGATGGATTCGCCGACTCCGCCAGACATCGCGTTCAGCTTCACGTGGAGCGACCGCCCCAACAAAGCGGGCGTGCGTGGTTCGCTCACCGCCGAAGGCAGGCAGCCGGGGAACGGCACCCACGCTTCGCTGAGCCGCTTCGACATTCACAACACCCTCATCGCCGCCGGGCCGGACATCCGTGCAGGCCTGCGCAGTGAATTACCGAGCGGCAACATAGATGTCGCTCCCACAATCTACCACTGCCTCGGCATCGCGCCGCCACAACCGCTTGATGGTCGCGTGCTCATCGAGGCGCTCGCCGCTAGCGTGAAGAAGGATTTTCCTGCGCCAGTGACAAAACGCATCGAAGCGAGCCGCCAACTTCCAAGTGGCAAAGAGTGGAAGCAGTGGCTGCAATTCACCACTTTCGGCAACAACACCTATCTCGACGAAGGTAATTCCAACGCCGCCGAGTGAATACCGGATCAACGCGCCCACTTCGCCAAATGCGTCCCATCTTTTACAGCCTCGCTACATTCATTTGCTTCACGACACCCGCGCCCGCCGACTACCCCGCCCTCATCGCCGAGGATAAACCCGTCGCCTATTGGCCATTTGACGACGCCCACGATTGCTGCGCCGATAGCAAAGTAGGTGAACTGCAAGCGCGTCTCGGCATCGGCGTCTCCCTCATCGTCCCCGGCCCGCGCCCACCAGAATTCCCCAACTTCGCCGCAGAAAATCTCGCCGCAGAAATGACCGTTCCCGGCCAAGATGCCGTCCTGCGAGTGAAAGACCCCGGACCCAACAGCGTCCTCGATTTCACCAACGGCGACACGATCACCATCGAAGCGTGGGTGCAATGCGTCCGCCCGCTCCGCAATCAGCAATTAGCACCCATCGTCGGCAAAGGCCGCACGGGAAACTCCGGCTTCCAGCCCAACAACGAAAACTGGGCGCTCAGCCTCATCGGCGACGGCAAACTCGCACACGCAAGCTTCACCTTTCATACCGCCGCCGGCACCGCGCATCGCTGGGTGAGCGACTCCGCTTTCGCCCACGGCGAAAACTGGCACCACATCGCCATCACCTATCAATTTGGCAAACCGGACAGCATCCGTGCGTGGATTGACGGCAAACATTCCATTGGCGCTTGGGAAAAAGGCCGCACTACCAATGAGCCGCCTGTCGTGGATAACGACGAAGTCTGGATCGGCGCAACGCTCGGCGCAAAAGCCGAACACACATTTCCCGGCTGTATAGACGAAGTCGCGCTTTACCGCACCGCCCTCCCGCAAGAACGCATCCAACTCCGCGCCGCCCGCACAACAGGATCGAGCGGCTCAAAATGAACTCGCAACGGGCCATGCAGACTCCATTTTCCACTTCCCCGATTGCCTCGCTGCTGAAAAGCTCAACCACGCACCTGTGAAAAAACTCATCATCCAAATCCCCTGCCACAATGAAGCGGAAACGCTTCCCATCGCACTCAAGGCGCTACCACGGGAATTGCCCGGCGTAGAGAAGGTGGAGTGGCTCATCATCGCCGACGGCTGCACGGACAACACCATTGAAATCGCGAAGGCAAATGGCGTGCATCACGTAGTAGATCTCGGCGGCCATCAAGGACTGGCGCGAGGTTTCATGGCCGGGCTGGATGCGTGCCTGCGGGCGGGCGCGGATGTGATCGTGAATACCGACGCGGACAATCAATATTGCGCGGATGACATTCCGAAATTGCTGGAGCCGATCCAGAAGGGCGAGGCGCAGATTGTCGTCGGCACACGTCCCATTGCGGATATTGCTCATTTTTCCCCGCTCAAAAAGATGCTGCAAAAACTCGGAAGCTGGGTGGTGCGTTTTGCGAGCGGCACTGAGGTCGCCGATGCGCCGAGTGGCTTCCGCGCAATCACACGTGCAGCAGCGATGCAGCTCAATGTTTTCAGCAAATACACCTACACACTGGAGACGATTATCCAGGCGGGGCAGAAGGGCATCCCCATCATGTCAGTGCCCATCCGCACAAATGGCTATCTGCGTCCTTCGCGCCTGATGAAATCCATGCGCTCCTACATCCAGCGGAGCATTCTTACGATTCTGCGGATTTTCATCACCTACCGTCCGCTGAGTTTTTTCCTGTGGCTGGGATCTCTACCTTTCACTATCGGAACTTTGATCGGCGTGCGATGGCTCCTGCATTTTTTCAACGATGCCACGCGCACACATCTTCCGAGCCTCATCCTCGCGTCTATTCTTATCCTCATCGGCGTATTGATGTGGGTGCTCGGCCTCGTCGGCGACCTCATCGCCGTGAACCGCAAGCTGCTCGAAGACATCCAGCTTCGCACCAAACGTATTGAATATGAGTAGAAACATCTTCGCCCGCGAGGCGCTCGCACTGATTCCCCAACTCCTCACGCTTCAGGATCGCAACCCGCATTCGCCCACCTACGGCTGCTTCGACCGCAACTACTGGCACTACAAGATCATTGATTTTCCGAGCGGCATGGCCGGAGAATTCGTCTGGCCGCTCGCACTCGCCTACTCGCTCGACATCCCCGGCAACACTTACTTTCAGCAGCCCGCACTCCGGCAATGGATCGAGGCCGGTCTGCGCTACACCGCTCGCAGCGCGCACTCCGATGGATCGTGCGATGACTATTTTCCTTTTGAGAAAGCAGCAGGCGCTGCTGCGTTCGCACTGCTCGCGGGGATCGAAAGCTACACGCTGCTCGGATTAAACGACGGAGAGTTGCTGGAGTTTTTCACGCGCCGTGCAGACTGGCTCGCAGATCATCACGAGAGCGGACGACTCACTAATCATAAGGCGCTCATCGTCCTGTGCCTCGAAAAAATGGGCCGTCTGCTCGAAACAGAGCGCTGGGATGCGCTAAAAGCAAAACGCCTAGCGCGCGTGATCGAGTGGCAGAATGAAGAGGGCTGGTTCACGGAATACGAAGGCGCTGATCCCGGATACCATACGCTCACCGTCGGCCTGCTCGCGCAACTCCACGAACTCGCGCCTTCGCACGAACTGCGCACGGCCATCGAGCGCGGAGTGAAATTCGCGGCGGAGTTTGTGCATCCCGACGGTTCCTTCGGCGGCGAATACACCAGCCGCAACACGTATAATTTTTTCCCACACGGCTTCGAGTGCGCCGGTTCATGGCTGCCCGAAGCGCTCGCCATCAACGATCGTTTTCTCACCGGTCTCTCGCAAAACCTCGGTGCCTGCTACGCGGATGATCACATTCTCGGCCATCACGCGTGGAGCTACCTGCTCGCCTGGAAACACTGGGTCGCCGCCCGCCCGCCCGTGCCGCCACGTCCCACAGGGCGCGTTTATTTTAAAAACGCCGGACTGCTCATTGACCGCCGCGACGGCTGCGAACTCTATCTCGCTCTCAATAAAGGCGGCGTCTTCAAATTCTGGCGCGATGGAAAGCTCGTCGCGAGCGACACGCAACTCAGCGTGCAGATGCAGTGCGGTAAAAAATTCCGCAACGCCGTCGCACACCTCGCCGGTCGCTACGATGTAAATCTCGACGGCCACACCATCGCCGTGCATGGCAAACTTGGCTGGGCGAAAGCCGCACGCATGACGACCTTCAAGCTCATCGTGCTACGGATGATCATGTTCACCGTGGGACGCTTTTTTCCCGACCTCATCCGCAAGCTCCTGCAAAAAATGCTCATCACGGGAAAGAAAGCCGCGCCTTTCAAATTCACCCGCACCCTCGCATGGAGCGACGGCAAGCTCCATGTCACCGACGAACTCAATGCACAGAAAGGCTGGAGCAATGTCTGCGCTGTGGGCCTCGGCGCTGCGCAGACGAGCATCTACGTGGTGATGAGCCGCACTTTCCAAAGCGGACAGCTCCAGCCGTGGCAGGATTGCTCCGAGCTGATGCACCAGCTCAAGGAAGACGAGCCGCTAAAAATCGAACGCACGCTCTAAATGAAGAAGGCGGTTTCTCTCATCATCAGCATCCTGATCCTCGCCTTTATCTATTGGAAGATCGGCCCTGAAAACCGCAGCAAGCTGCTCGCAATTTTCAGCAACTGCGACCCGATGTGGATGACTATCTCCCTCGGCATGGTCGTGCCGCTCACCCTTTTTACTTCATGGCGGCTACAGCAACTCATGCCGAGCGCAGGCCAGCTCAGCTTCGGCGAAGCGAACAAACTCATTCTCGTCGCTAGCGTGCTCAATCTCGTGCTCCCATCGAAAATGGGCGACATCGCGAAAGCGTGGTTCATGCGCGACCGCGGTCATCTCGACGGCTCGCTCGCACTCTCCCTCGTCGTATTTGAAAAGTCGTGCGACATGCTTTCGCTCCTACTCTGGTGCGCCTTTGGCCTCGCGATCTATCCACAAAAGGACGGCATCTTTTGGGTGATGACCGGGGCCGTCGCAGCGATGCTTCTTTTCGGTTGCCTTCTACTCGGCTCAAAGGCCTTCGCACGTTTCTTCTTCACAATCGCCGGACGCTTTGCGCCCAAAAAGATCGGTGCAAAGCTCGGCAAACTCGCCGCTTCTTGGGACGCGATGCACGATTACTTTTGGAAGAGCAAAGCGCGGCTGCTGAAAGTCACGATGACGTCGGTATTCATCTGGTTCCTGCACCTGCTGCAAATCTGGATGTTCATCCTCGCCCTGCGCGCAAGCGTCCCTTTCGTGCGCAACCTCGCACTCTCCCCGCTCGCTATCCTCGCCGGTCTTCTTCCCGTGCCGACATTCGGCGGCGCAGGCACACGCGACGGCGCACTCGTCGCACTCTACGCTCCGTATTTTGCAACTCCCGTCGCCCTCGCCCTCGGTCTGCTCTGCACAGCCCGCTACATCCTCCCAGCAATCGGCGGCATCCCATTTTTCCAAAGCTACCTCGCCAAAGTCCGCGAGTTACGCGCGGAAAAGTAAGTCAGCAGGCTACACTGCTCCAAGATGCTTGGATTGACGGCGCAATGTCTTCTTCGGCGCTTCTGTTCGTGAATTATCGCTGACCACCTGCTCCTCCAGCCACGGCGGTAAATCCTTTCGCCCGGTTCGCCGCCAATCTTCCGAGAGCGCGGATGCGACGGTCTCTTTTTTCAGTCCGAGATGTTCAGAGAGGAAGGTGAAGAGGCTTTTTGCGAGTGTATCGAGGGCGATGGTGTGGGTGCGTGCGAGGTGGTGGAAGAGCCAGTCGCTGAAGCGGAGGAATTGTGTGAATGGCGATGCGGCGTCCTGCCAGAGAAGCGCGAGCGTGGCGGTGAAATTGCCGCTGTTGGCGGTGATGTCCCAATAGCGTGCGAAGCGGCGCATCCGCTGCATATTGGGAAAAGAGATGTCGCGCGTGGAGAGTATTTCGTAGGGCGGATGTGAGGAGTAAGTCATCGCGTATTCTGCATCGTGTCGGACGATGGGCGTGCCGCGCAGCCGTTTGAGGATCCCGACTTGAATCTCCTGTGGGCGCATTGCGAGCAGACGGTCAAAGCCTCGACCAAAACTCTCAATGCCCTCGCCGGGCAGTCCGACGATGAGATCCGCGTGAATGTGAACGCCGGTGTGCGCGCGGAGATAGCGGAAGTTGTCTTCGAGTTTCGCCACGTTTTGCCGGCGCGAGATATTGAGAGAAGTCGCGTCGTCGAAAGTCTGGATACCGACTTCGAGCTGCACCGCACCGGGTGGAAACTGCGCGATCAAAACACGGAGCTGCTCGGGCAGCCGGTCGGGGATCATTTCAAAATGCACGAAGAGTCCGTCGCGCCAGCGATCCAAAAAGAACTGGAGGATCGCGGTGCTCGTCGGGAGGTGGAGATTGAAAGTGCGGTCCACGAACTTGAACTGCGTCGCACCGCGCGCGAGCAGGCGATCAAGCGCAGCGAGAAAGACATCGAGGGGAAATTGCCGCACGGGAATGTCGAGCGATGAGAGGCAAAACTCGCAGGTGAACGGGCAGCCGCGCGACGCCTCTACATAGATGACACGATGCGCAAGGTCGGCATCGCTGTAGAGTTCGTAGGGCAGCGCGAGCGTGTCGAGTTTTGGAAGGTCGGCGGTGATAATCTTCGGTGCTGACTCGCCGTCGAGAATGGCCCGGCAGGTTTCGCGAAAAGCATTGTCGGCCTCGCCGGTGATGGTGTGGTCGGCGAGTCGCACGATTTCCTGCCCCTCGGTCTCGTAGCTCACTTCCGGCCCGCCAAGGATGATGATGAGTTCGGGCCGAATCCGTTTTAGCAACGCCACGACTTCGGTGGTCGGCACGACATTCCAAATATAAACGCCAAGCCCGACGATGCGCGGATCATGCGCGAGGATTCGCTCGACGATTTCGAGTGGGCGCTGGTTGATGTCGAACTCCGCGATGCACGCGCGCTCGCGCAGCCCGCCGAGATTGGCGTGCAAATAGCGCAGGCCAAACGCGGCGTGGATGTATTTCGCATTGAGCGTAGCGAGAACGATGTCGGGCATCGGCAGGAGTATGCGCGGGAAAATGAACACGTGGCGAGCCGTTCCATCGCCTCAACATCAAAACACTGAGGGATGGCATTCCTCGCGGAAACCATCCCAGTAGTTCGGCTAGCTGGAAGATTCGACTACACGCGACGACGACGTGCGAGAAGCATGAGACCCGGCAGGGTGAGCAAAATTGCGCTGGCTGGCTCCGGCACGACGTTCACTGAGGCTGTAATGCCGTAGCTGGTAAATGGCCCCGGAGCTTGCGTGCTGTAATCAGCACCACCGACGACCAAACTATAAGTGCCTGCGGCGAGTTCGAAGCTGCCAGCGACATG
>JBEIQV010000166.1:0-7294 GCA_040376335.1 Verrucomicrobiia bacterium
GGCGGTGCCGCCCTTTACCGTGAGCGGCACGTTTTTCACCGGCAACGCTTCCACGAGATTCACGTCGCGGCTGAGGATGTCGTTTGAGTAGCCGACGGAAAACAGCGCGGGGACGATCTCGATTTGGCTCTGCGCGGCGAGTAGCTTCACCCGCTCGACGTTTTTGAAATAGCGCGCATCCATGTCGGCGAGACGGGAGAATTTCGAGTCGGTGAGCAGCATGTGCGTGTAGCCCGCTGCGTGGCCGCGAGTGAGGAGCGCGGCGAGTTCGTCCACGTTCTTTTCCACGAGGAGATTGGTGGATTTGTAGATCCACTTTTCGAGTTTCTCGGCAGCAGTCGCGGAGACGGTGAAAGCGAGAAGTGCGATGAGGATGCGCATGGGACTCGACTATGGTGGTGAGTATCCGGCGAGAGTCGCCAGATCGGGTTCGTTGCTGACTGCGTCGAAAAAAGTCGCGTGCTTCGGCTGCCAGCCGAGTGCGCGGAGTTTGGCGTTGCTGACTTGCTTGTTTGTCCATCCGCGCTTGCGGTTGGGGTCAATCGGACCGCTTGGGGGCAGGGGACGGGAGAAATGATTCGCGAGCCACGTATAAAGGTCGCGCTGCGTGACGGGGTGGTTGTCGCACACGTTGAAAATTCCCGCATCTGCGCGCGTGGCGAGCGTGAGCAGCGCGGATGCGATGTCGTCGCGGTGGACTTGATTGATCACGCGCGAGCCGTCGCCCTCGATGACTGCTTCGCCGCTGAAAAACTTCCGCAGCAACACCGAGCGCCCCGGCCCGTAAATGCCCGCTAGCCTCGCGACGATGCCGCCATGCGCGAGCACGAGGTCTTCCGTTTCGCGAAGGATGAGGCCCGTTTCGCGCGAAGGATCGGTCGCGCTGGTTTCATCCACCCATGCGCCGTCGGTTTGTCCATAGACGCTCGTGCTACTCGTGAAGATGAGGCGCTTCGGCGCGAGCACGGTGAGGAGGTTGCGAGCGCCTTCGAGATAAACGGCGCGATAAGCATCCGCGCCGCCGTGGCTGGAACTGGCGCAGTGGATCACCACATCCGCTGTGGTGGAAAGCTGCTCCACGCTTTCACGCACCGCGATGTCGCACGCGCCGACGGCGAACGGTTCGCCCGCCAGCCTCTCCGCAGACTCCGCCGAATGTGTGAGGCCGAGCACTTCCCAGCCCGCTGCGTGGAAAAGCCGCGCAGTCGCGAGACCGACAAAACCAACACCGGCGACGATCACTTTCATCGCGGAGGGAAAATCTCGACGCGCTTCTCCAGCATCAGTTCGCCATCGAAAACAAACCATCCGGTGAACGAATTTCCCGCCAGCACCTCCGGCAGCCAGTGGCGGTCGTCCTCCCACATCTCGTCATACGGCACGGCCTCGATGGGGAACCAAAATGGCGTCGCCTCGTCCGTCTCGATCAGTTCGCCGGTAAAATCCCGCGCCACGAACACCACGCAATGCAGGCTGTAGCCGTCGGTGAATTGAAAATGCAGCACTCCGCGTTCTTCCACGTGCAGCGGAGTCACGCCGATTTCCTCACGCACTTCGCGCACCGCTGAATCGTGCGCCGTCTCGCCCGGTTCGAGCTTGCCGCCGGGGCCGTTCATCTTTCCCGCGCCGAGCCCGCGCTTCTTGCGGATGAGCAGCACCCGCCCGTCCTTCACGATGAAGCACAAGTTGGCGCGTTCGCGCGGCTGCCAGTTCGTCCAGTCCATGAGCACAAGGCTTGAGCGGAATCGCCAAAGTGGAAAGTGGAAAGTGCGCCGCCGCTTCGCCATCTCCGATTTCCCACTCGCCAATCCCATCGCCAAAGCGGACATTCCCGCTAGCAAGCGATGAAGCATTTTCACCCGCGAATGATGCACGAGGACGGAAAGCCTCGTGTCTTTTTCAAATGTGATGGAACGATCATCTGCCTGCCCTTATGTCCCTTATGAATAGATTCTTTTTTTATTACCTCGGCACCGCTGGGCCGTGGCAGCTCAGAGTCCTTGTTCCTACCTTGCTTTGTTTGGTGGCAAGTTTTGTATTTTAAGCGGGGTAGGTTATCTTTGATCCTGTTTTACTTGGCTTGGTTCTATGTTGCTGCGTGGGGAATTTGGTTGTGCGCACATTATTTACCTCATTTCCCAGTTACTGATACCTCCCAGCTTGAATTCAAAACGACAATAAATCTTGCAGTAGTGTCTGAGGCGGAAATTCACGACGCACAGGACAAGACATTGAGATTTCTTCTATTGGCGATTGAACAGCTACTCGCGTGTATTTCGTTGGCTGCCCTATTCTCTTTGCCGCTTTGCTATCTTGGTAAGGTTGCCAGAGTAGGCGGCAGTGTCAGAGCCCACGGGATTATTCTGTGTTGTTTGATTGTCGCTGCGATCGCTTTGCTGGAGTTCATACGCTTCGATATCAGAGGAGAGTTGTTTAGTTTTAATTTCTTTAGACGTGATGGCCCCTATTAACAAGCTCCCGCCATGAGAACGCTCTTCACTTCGCTCCTGTTCTGCATCGCAGTCATTTCCAGGGCCGCCGATGCCAAGACCAGCCTCGTCGCCAAATCACCAGCGGCGGAGCGCGATGCGAGGTGGGCGGTCAAGGTGGAGCAGGCGGGTTTGCCCAATCTCCACCGCGTCACTGCCGACATCTACCGTTGCGCACAGCCTACGGCGGAGGGGTTGCTGGCGGCGGAGAAGCTCGGCATCAAGACCGTCATCAGCCTGCGCGCGTTTCACTCGGACAGGGACGAGGTGAAGTCCACGCAACTTAAGAGGGAGCGCATCAGCTTCAATACCTGGCATCCCGAGGACGAGGACGTCGTGCGCTTCCTCAAGCTCGTCACGAATCCCGCCAACGGCCCGTTCCTCATCCACTGCCAGCACGGCGCGGATCGCACGGGCACGATGGTCGCCATCTACCGCATCGCCGTGCAGGGGTGGACGAAGCAGGACGCCATCAAAGAGATGACCGACGGAGGCTTCGGCTACCACGTCGTGTGGAAGAATCTCATCAAATACCTCAACAAGCTCGACATTGAGGCGCTGAAGAAAAAGGCGGGGCTGTAAGCGGCGGCGGTCAATGAAAGTAAGGAGCAGGTTGTTGCTGCGGAGAAGTCATGGAGTTATGGAAATTAGTGGGGGATTCTTTAAAGAGGGCAAAAAACGGTCATGAGGATTATTTAATTCACAGCCCCGAATGCGGAAAAAAGATCAGTATGATTCCGCCCGCTATGTATGCTCGCTTTTCACCCAAGGGCGCTGGTATGTGAGGGACTTTCCTACGATGAAAACGCTCCTGCTTCTTTCCACTCTATTCTTTTCCACGATGTGCGCTGGCGTGTTTGCGGGGGATTGGGCGGCGGATGCGGGGTTTGTGAGTCTTTTTAACGGGAAGGATCTTTCGGGCTGGGGCTACAAGGGGGAGGCTTCGCTGGAGGGGAAACTTGAGGCGACGGACGGGCGCTACACCGCGAAGGATGGGTGCATTGTGGTGAATGATTTCGACGAGAAGAAGGGGCCGCATCTCCGGCAGTTGTGGACTGTGCGGGAGTTTGCGAAGGATTTTGTTTTGAAGCTGGAGTTTCGGGCGGCGGTGAATGCGGATAGCGGCGTGTTTTTGCGCAAGCCGCAGTTGCAATGCAGGGATTATCTGGTGGCCGGGCCTTACAAGGAGCTGAAGCAATACAAGGCGCAGGATTGGAATGTGATGGTGGTGGAGGTGAAGGACGGCGTGGCGCGTTGCACGTGCAACGGGGAGGTGCTGGAGGCGGCGCTGAAATTACCAGCGACGGGGCCTATAGGGCTGGAGGCGGACCACGGCCAACTCGAATACCGGCATATTCAAATCAAGGAACTGCCGTAACGGGGCGGGGGATTTTCTGCGGACGTGAGCCATTTTCAGCAGGAAGCATCGGGGGCGAATCTCTATCGCGGGAGGATTGCGCCTTCGCCGACGGGGTGGTTGCACGTGGGTCATGCGCGGACTTTCTGGACGGCGCAGTTGCGGGCGGGGAAGGGGACGCTGGTGTATCGGGAGGATGATTTGGACGGGCCGCGTTGCCGTCGGGAGTTTGCGGATGCGGCGATGGAGGATTTGCGCTGGTTGGGGCTGTGCTGGGCGGAGGGGCCGGATGTGGGTGGCGCGCACGGGCCGTATCGCCAAAGTGAGCGGATGGTTTTTTACTCGGAAGCGTTTGAGCGGCTCCGCGCGGCGGGGATGGTGTATCCGTGCAAGTGTTCGCGGCGTGATATTGTGAGTGCGCTTTCCGCACCGCACGCGGGGGAGGATGAGGCGGTGTATCCGGGGACATGCCGCGCCGATGCGCAAAAATCCGAAATCCGAAATCCGCTCTCGGCAATGAACTGGCGGTTTCGTTTGAATGATGGGGAGTCTTTTACTTTCAACGACGAGTGCGCGGGGACGAAGTGCGCAGTATCGGGGTTGGATTTCGGAGACTTCGTGGTGTGGCGCAAGGATGGGTTTCCGAGTTACCAGCTCGCGTGTGTGGTGGATGATGCGCTGATGGGAATCACGGAGGTGGTGCGGGGGGAGGATTTGATCACGAGCACGTTCCGCCAGCTCGCGCTGTATCGCGCGCTGGGCTGGAAGGCACCGTCCTTTTACCACTGCCCACTAGTGGTGGATGAAAAGGGCGCACGCTTAGCAAAGCGTCACGATGCGTTGAGTCTGCGCACGCTGCGCGAGCAGGGGAAGAGCGCGGAGGAGTTGCGGAGCGGGTGGTGTAGTTAATACGAAAGTGGTTTACGCTCAAACGTGGCCACATTTTGCTTTTGCAATGAACGACGATAAAGAATCTCAGGCTAACGAGCTGAAAAATCTCTTGGTGAAAGAAATGGAGAAGAGCATGAAGTCCCTCCGTTGGCTGAGTGGTATGTGGGTTGTAGCCTTCCTGCTCTTGTTCTGGAATTTTGCTGTCGGAATGCTAGTCGGACTTAGCATGTTCATTGTATCCGTTGTGTTCATCGTGCGGATGAACGCTTACCAAGCACGGTTACGTTGTCCTTCATGCGGTGGGGCGATCAGCACTGAGTATGTTTCAGGCTATCGCGGCTCGAAACTGGAATGGGCCATGTGTTCGACATGTAACGTTCGCGTTCCCACCGGTCGTAGTGATGATTGATAAGTGGGATGCTGGCCCTTGGCGCATTCACATGGATGAGAATTTTCTCGAATGTTTTTCGGTGTGCGGTGTCTGAATGAACGCTCTTCCCCGGAAAGGAGTTTCACTTTAGACAGACCAGCCGTTTCGCTTTTTAAAATCGTTTGCACATTCCATGACCAATACACAGGACATCACTAACCGCGTTCAGGAACAAAATACCTGGGTGCCAGCGCTTCAGCAGGAAGTCGCGCGCGTCGTCGTCGGCCAGCGCTACCTTGTCGAGGGGCTTCTCATCGGCCTGCTCACCAATGGCCACGTGTTGCTGGAAGGCGTGCCGGGGCTCGCGAAGACGCTGACGGTAAAGACGCTCAGCGCGGCGATTCGCACGGGGTTTTCGCGCATTCAATTCACGCCCGACCTGCTGCCTGCGGACCTCATCGGCACGCTCATCTATAATCCACGGGAGGGCGTGTTCACCACGAAGCGCGGGCCGATTTTTAGCAACCTCATCCTCGCGGATGAAATCAACCGCGCCCCGGCAAAAGTGCAGAGCGCGCTGCTGGAGGCGATGCAGGAGCGGCAGGTGACGCTGGGAGACACAACGCACAAACTGCCCGATCCTTTTCTCGTGCTGGCGACGCAGAATCCGCTGGAGCAGGAGGGAACTTACGCGCTGCCCGAGGCGCAGCTCGACCGCTTCATGCTGAAGCTGAAAATCGGCTACCCGACGAAGGTGGAGGAGCGTCAAATCCTCGACCTCATGGGCACGAGTTCGCCGAAGCTCGACGTGCTGCCGGTGGTGGAGCCGGAACAAATCATCCGCGCCCGCGAATTGGTGAACAGCATCTACATTGATGACCGCGTGAAGGATTACATCGTGGACGTGGTCTTCGCGACGCGCGACCCGAGCGCCTATAAACTGCAACTCGCCGGTCTCATCCGCTACGGTGCAAGCCCGCGCGCGACCATCGCCCTCACGCTCGCCTCGCGCGCCAAGGCGTTCCTCAGCGGACGCGGCTACGTGACTCCGCAGGACGTGAAGAGCGTGGGTATGGACATCCTCCGCCACCGCGTCGCCGTGACCTACGAAGCCGAGGCGGAGGAGATGACGAGCGAGAAGATCATCGAGCGGGTGTTTTCGAATTTGCCGGTGCCTTAGGGCGTTTTTGTGACTGGTGACTGGTGAATTGTGACTGGTATGGCGATGGCGAAAACATTTCGTGAACTGGAAGTCTGGAAGCTCGGCTTCAAGGCTGCGCAGGAGATTTTCCGTTTCACGAAGGAATTTCCAAAGGAAGAGCGGTATTCACTGACCGATCAAATCCGCCGCGCAAGCCGCGCCGTCACCGCGATGATTGCAGAAGCTTGGGGCCGCCGTCGCTACCGCGCTGTGTTCGTGAACAAGCTCGATGAAGCGATTGGCGAGGCAAACGAAACCCAGTCGTGGCTCGCCCACGCATTGCGTTGCGAATACATCACCGCAGCCGACTTCAAATCACTCGACACCGAGTATCAACGCATCGGCGGTAAATTAAACCGCATGATCGACCGCGCCGACGACTTCTGCAAATTCGCTCCCGACACCGACTATCGCGCAGTCACAAAAAAAACCCCTCCGGCACAATGAATCCGCGAATGGAAGGACGCCCCGCGCGCAAATACCAGTCACAATTCACCAGTCACCAGTCACAAAAATGACCGAGGCCCGCGACATCCTTAAAAAAATCCGCCAGATCGAGCTGAAGACTCGCGGCATGATTGACACCGCCTTTTCCGGCGCGTATCGGAGTGTGTTCAAAGGACGCGGGATGAATTTTGAGGAAGTGCGCGAGTATCAGGCGGGCGATGAGGTGCGGGCGATTGATTGGAATGTCACGGCTCGGATGGGCGATGCTTTCATCAAGAAATTCACCGAGGAGCGCGAGCTGACGGTGATGCTCATCGTGGACGTGAGTGCGTCGGGGGAATTTGGCAGCGTGAATCTCAGCAAGCGCGAACTGGCGGCGGAGGTGGCGTGCCTTTTTGCGTTCAGCGCGATACGGAACAACGACAAGGTCGGCTGCATTCTCTTTTCGGACCACGTCGAGCTTTTCATTCCGCCTGCGAAAGGGCGAGGGCACGCGCTGCGCATCATCCGCGAGATTTTGTTTTTCGAGCCGAAGGGGA
>JBEIQV010000017.1:0-22153 GCA_040376335.1 Verrucomicrobiia bacterium
CGGGAGTCTCTATGTGCGGCTGTGGGTCGTGCAGCGGCCCTTCGGCATCGTTCTCGTGGTGAGCGACGCCCTCGTCTCGCGTCACCTCACTGCGGCGCGCCTTTATGCGGATGGTGCGGATTACCGTCTCGAAATCGAAGGCAGCTTCCCGTATTCCGCCATCGTTCGCAACGACTCCACGCAATTTGCCGTGCCGGACTCCGCCGCCGCTGCGACCGCGCTCGCCACCGGGCAACGTGCCCGCCATCGCGCTCTCGGCGTGGATGGTGAAGGCCGCACTATCGTGTCATTGCTGGAGCTTGCACGGAAAGAAGGCCGCGCCGTCGGCATCGTCACCAATGGCCGCCTGACCGACCCGACGCCCGCCGCATTTTACGCCCACACCGCCAGCAGCACCGACCGCGATATACTCGCCGCCACGCTGATGGACACGCCGAAATTCAACGTCCTCCTCGGCGGAGGCGCGGATGATTTCCTCCCCGCAGACAAAGGCGGGCGGCGCAAAGACACGCGCAATCTTTTGCAGCCCGACGGACGCGAGATCGTGCGCAACAAGCTGGAGCTGGAAAACGCAGCCACCTATCGCGACGGCACACTGCTCGGTCTTTTCGCCAATGGCCCGCTCGCATTCAGCAAGCAGCGCGACTCCGGCGTCGCACAACCCGCGCTCAGCGACCTCGTGCGCCGCGCCATCCAGTGTTTGCAGACGAACCGCAGCGGCTACGTCCTCATCGTGGACGAAGCACTCGTCGCCCAGTCCGCCGAGATCAACGACGGCGAAAACACCCTGCGCGAAACACTCGAACTGGACCGCACCCTCGCCACCGCCGTGAAATACGCGGGCGAGAAATCGCTCATCATCGGCGTCGGTCGCCACGCCATCGGCGGCTTCGCATTCAGCGGCTACCCCCTGCGGCAGGACAAAGGCCCCGCGCTCCTCGGCACCACGCCCGAGGGCAACCCCGCCATCACCTGGGCCAGCGGCCCCAAAGGCCCGCAAGCACCCGAGCCCACCGCCTTCCAGTCGCCCGCCGCCCTCAACAACGCCGAGGACGTCATCGCCATCGGGCGCGGCCTCGGCGCGGATAAAGTGCGCGGTTTCCTCCACCAGACGGACATCTTTCGCATTCTGAAAGACGCGCTGTAGGCGTTGGCACCGTTTCTATTTAGCCGAGATCTATGGAGTAGAGTGATGGTAGAGGAAAGTTGAGGTTTGGCAGGAGGCTGTGTCGCGCTATTGCTACCCTCCGATGAAATCACTCTTCGCTGTCTTTGCATTGATATTCTCCGCGCTCCACGCCGCAGAGCCGGCTAGGCCGAATGTTTTGCTCATCGTGGCGGATGACTTGGGTTATTCGGACTTGGGTTGCTATGGCAGTGAGATTTCTACGCCGAATCTCGATGCGCTGGCGAAGGGCGGACTGCGGTTCACGCAGTTCTACAATACTTCGCGATGCTGGCCTTCGCGCGCTTCCATGCTCACCGGCTACTACGCGCAGCAGGTGCGTCGCGACACGGTGTCCGGCGTGAAGAGCGGCCTGCGCGGGACGCGTCCGGCGTGGGCGAAATTGCTGCCCGATTTGCTGAAACCGCTCGGCTACCGCTCGTATCACTCGGGCAAGTGGCACGTGGATGGAAAGCCGATGCAGAATGGTTTCGATCATTCGTATAATCTCACCGACCACGATCGGTATTTCACACCGCGCTATCACACCGAGGAGGATTTGGCGCAGCCCCCTGTCGAGGCGGACAGCGGCTACTACGCGACGAAGGCCATCGCCGACCACGCGATCAAATGCCTGCGCGAGCACGCGGAGAAATACAGCGCGCAGCCGTTCTTTGAATTTCTCGCATTCACCGCCCCGCATTTCCCGCTGCAAGCGCCTGCGGAGGACATCGCGCGCTACAAGGAAAAGTATCTGCGCGGTTGGGATGTGATGCGCGAGGAACGCTGGCAGCGGATGCAGACGATGGGTATCGGCGGAAGTGTGCTTTCGCCCATCGAGCGGGAGGTCGGGCCGCCGTATGCATTTGCGGGAGCGATGCAGAAATTGGGCTCCAAAGAATTGAACCGTCCGTTGCCGTGGGATGGATTGAGTCAGGCGCAGCGGGATTTTCAGGCCACGAAAATGGCAATTCATGCCGCGATGGTGGATCGCATGGATCGTGAGATCGGGCGCGTCATCGCACAGATCCGAAAGATGGGCACGCTGGAAAACACGCTCATTCTTTTCCTCTCCGACAATGGCGCGAGCGCGGAAATGATGGTGCAAGGCAGCGGGCACGATCCGGAAGCGGTTTGCGGGACAGGCGCATCGTTTTTGAGTCTCGGGCCGGGTTGGTCGAGCATGGCGAATACGCCATTTCGCCGACACAAAACGTGGATTCACGAAGGGGGAATCTCGACGCCATTTATCGCACACTGGCCACGGGGTATCACGACGCATGACGAATTGCGCACGACGCCGGGACACATCGTGGACATCGTGCCGACGATTCTCGAAATCACAGGCGGCGCAGCAAAGCCGCTCGACGCATCGGTGCCACCTTCGCCGGGAAAAAGCCTCGTGCCACTTTTCGCGAAGGATGGAGCGATGAAGCACGACTCACTTTGGTGGCTGCACGAAGGTAATCGCGCGCTGCGCATGGGTGACTGGAAAATCGTCGCCGCTGGGAAAGATAGCGCGTGGGAGCTTTACGACCTCAGCGCGGATCGTTCGGAAACAAAAAACCTCGCAGCGGAAAAGCCGGAGAAAGTCAGCGAACTCGCTGCGGAGTGGACGCGGCAGACGGAGCTATACAGCACGCAGGCGAAGAAGGACATCACGCCGGAGCACCCGCAACCCGTGTCTGCACCGAAGCCCAGCATCGTCTTCGTCATCGCCGACCAATGGCGTCCGCAGGCATTTGGATTCGCTGGAGATCCCAACGTGAAGACGCCCAATTTCGACAAGCTCGCCGCCGAGAGCGTGCGCTTCGTCAACGCTGTCGCGGGAATGCCTGTCTGCTCGCCGACACGCGCCTCTTTGCTCACCGGTCAGCGCCCGCTTACGCACGGCGTTTTTCTAAACGATGTGCCACTAAATCCCGCCGCAGTCTCGCTGGCAAAAGTGCTCGATGTGGCAGGCTGGGACACCGCCGCGATTGGCAAGTGGCATATTGATGGACATGGCCGCTCGAACTTTATCCCGCGCGAACGCCGACAGGGCTTCGATTATTGGAAAGTGCTCGAATGCACGCACAACTACACCGACTCGATTTTTTACGGCGACACATCGGAAAAACTCCGCTGGTCCGGCTACGACGCGCTCGATCAAACGCGCGACGCCTGCGAATACCTCCGCACAAGGCAGGGCATCGAAAAACCTTTCTTGCTCTGGCTCGCGTGGGGCCCGCCGCACGATCCTTACCTCACCGCACCGGCGAAATATCGCGCCCTTTACGATCCGGCGAAACTCACGCTGCGACCGAACGTTCCCACAAAAGTTGAAGCCGAAACACGCAAAAACATCGCGGGCTACTACGCACACTGCTCCGCGCTCGACGAGGCGATGGGAGATATCCTCAAGACGCTGCGCGATACCGGCCTCGCCGAAAATACCATCGTCGTTTTCACCTCCGACCACGGCGATATGCTCGGCTCGCAGGGACTTTGGAAAAAACAAAAGCCATTCGATGAATCCGCACGCGTGCCCATGCTCATCCGCTGGCCCGCAGTGCTCGGCAAAGAAGCACGCCAGCTCGATGCGCCGATCAATTCCGAAGACGTGATGCCCACGCTCCTCGGCCTCGCCAACGTCCGCATTCCGCGTAGCGTCGAGGGGCTCGACTACAGCGGCTATCTACGCGGCGGCCCGAATCCCGGCGACGGTGCTACCGTGCTCACGTGCGTCGCGCCATTCGGAGAATTCGAGCGCCGAATCGGAGGAAAGGAATACCGCGGTCTGCGCACCACGCGCTATACTTACGTGCGTGATCTCTCCGGCCCGTGGCTGCTTTTCGACAACGAAACTGACCCCTATCAGCAGAGCAATCTGATCAACCAGCCCGCCCACGCTGCGCTCCAAACCGACCTCGACGCCCAACTTTCGCGCAAACTCAAAGCCAACAACGACGCCTTCCTCCCCGGCCCCGAATACATCGAGCAGCATAACTACAAAGTGAACGCTGGCGGCACCGTTCCTTACAAAAACTGAGGGCATTCTTCCCGCTGAGGTGGGGAGGAAATGAGAGGTCGTTGTGACAGAAAACGACTATTCTGGAAATCTCACATGCAGTGCAGTTAGAGGTTTATCAGAGATTGATGATTTCATATCTTTCCGATAGACAATTCAAAAAATCCTGCTTCACTCCGCCGCTCTTTCGTCCATGAATCTCGATTTTCGCGAACATCCTGCTTACGCAAAACTTTACCCGGCCCCGGTGCCCAATGTGCCTCCGGTTTTTTTTCCGGAGACGATTGCTCGTGGTGATGCAGCGCATCTCGATGCGCTCGAAGCGCAGAGCATTTTCCTCATTCGCGAGGCGTTTCATCATTTCAAAAAAATCTGCATGCCGTGGAGCATGGGTAAGGATTCGAACGTGCTGATTTGGCTGACGCGCAAGGCGTTTGGCGGGCACATTCCGTATCCACTGCTGCACATTGATACGACCTATGAATTCCCGGAGATGATCGCGTATCGCGATTGGGCGGTGGAATATCACGGGCTGAATTTGATCGTAAAAATCAACGAGGACGCGCGTGCGGGACGCGGGGCTTATGCGGAGCGCGGGCCTATTGGTTACGACACGACGGATCCTGTGACGGTGACGCACGAATTGAAGACCGTGGCGTTGCAGCAGGTGATGGCGGAGAATCAGTGGGACGCGCTCATCACGGGCATCCGCCGCGACGAAGATCCGACTCGCGCGAAGGAGCGGTATTTTTCTCCCCGCACGAAGGATTTCGAGTGGGACTACAAGGATCAGCCGCCGGAGTTTTGGAATCAATTCACCACCTCGTGCGCGCCAGGCGAACATGTGCGTGTGCAGGCGTTGCTCGATTGGACGGAGCGCGACATCTGGATGTATATCCAGAAGGAAGGCATCCCGATTCCGCAGATGTATTTCGCTCGCAAGGGCAAGGATGGAAACAAATACCGCTTCCGCTCACTCGGCTGCTGGCCGATTTCCGGGCCGGTGGAAAGTGAGGCCGACACAATTGACGGCATCATCGAGGAACTCGCGAACACCAAGACCAGCGAGCGCGCAGGCCGCGCACAGGATCACCACGAGCGTAATGCGATGCAGAAACTCCGCGCGAAAGGCTTCATGTAGGCCACCACCGCACCGTTCAAACCAAACTTTAGACTGACACTTTCTCATGACTTCCATTGATCAAACCCGTCGCCTGCGCGTTGTTTTCGTCGGCCACGTTGACCACGGCAAATCCACGCTGATTGGCCGCATTTTCTACGACACGAAATCGCTGCCCGACGGCAAGGTGGAGCAAATGCAGGCCGCGTGCGCTGCGGAGAACATGGAGTTTGAATACTCCTTCCTGCTCGACGCGCTGCTGGAGGAACAGGCGCAGAATATCACGATTGATACGACGCAGATTCAGTTCAAGACGGCCAAGCGCCCCTACGTGATCATTGATGCGCCGGGGCACAAAGAGTTTTTGAAAAACATGATCACCGGCGCGGCGAGCGCGGATGCAGCAGTGCTCCTCATCGCGGCAAACGAAGGCATCCGCGAGCAGTCGCGGCGTCACGGCTATTTGCTCTCCTTGCTCGGCATCAAGCAGGTCGTCGTCGCGGTGAATAAAATGGACCTCGTGGACTACAAGCAGGAGGTTTTCGATCAAGTCGTGCGCGACTACACCGCGTTCCTCAAAGAAATCGGCATGGAAGCGCGGCAGTTCGTCCCCGTCAGCGCGCGCAACGGCACCAACGTCGCACTCCGCGATCTCGGCGTCCCGAACCCGATGCCCTGGTATTCCGGCCCCACCATCACCGACATGCTCGACACCTTCGAGCCGCCGAAATCCCTCACCGAACTCCCACTCCGCTTCCCCATCCAGGACGTGTATCGCTTCGACGACCGCCGCATCTTCGCCGGGCGCATCGAGGCCGGCTCATTGAAAGTCGGCGACACCCTCATCTTCTCACCCGGCAGCAAAACCGGCGTCATCAAAAGCATCGAAGTCTGGAACGCCCCCGAAAAAACCAGCGCCAAAGCTGGCGAAAGCGTCGGCATCACACTCACCGAGCAGCTCTTCATTGAGCGCGGCCATCTCGCATCGCACCAGACCGACGCCCCCATCGAATCCAACTGCTTCAAAGCCCGCGTCTTTTGGATGGGAAAAAGCAACCTCGCCATCGGCCAGCGCACCAAGCTGAAACTCACCACACAGGAACTCGACGCAGAAATCGTCAGCATCGAGCGCATCATTGATGCCTCCACACTCGAAGCCCTCCCCGGCGACCGCGGCTACATCGCCCGCAACGACGTCGCCGAAGTCACCATCCAAGTCCGCGGCGCACTCGCCTTCGACAACGCCGACCGCAACGCCCTCCTCGGGCGCTTCGTATTGCTCGACGGGCGGCAAGTCGGCGGCGGCGGCATCATCTTCGGCGGCACCTACTCGGATCGCACGCAGCCGAAATCGGCGAATATTTTCTGGAGCGAAGGCAACGTCACCCCCGAACAACGCTACGCCCGCAACGGTCACAAAGGCGCAGTCGTCTGGCTCACCGGCCTCTCCGGCTCCGGCAAAAGCACCGTCGCCCGCGCCCTCGAACGCGAACTCTTCAACCTCGGCATCCAGACCTACATCCTCGACGGCGACAACATCCGCCACGGCCTCAACAGCAACCTCGGCTTCTCCCCCGAAGACCGCGTCGAAAACATCCGCCGCGTCGCCGAAGTCGCCAAACTCATGGCCGGCGCAGGCGTCGTCGCCATCACCGCTTTCATCTCCCCGTATCAAGCCGACCGCCGCAAAGCCCGCACCATCGCCTGCGAAGCCGGCGTGGACTTTTACGAAATCCACGTCGCCGCCCCCCTCGAAATCTGCGAACAGCGCGACCCCAAAGGCCTCTATAAAAAAGCGCGCACCGGCGAGATCAAAGAATTCACCGGCATCAGCGCCCCCTACGAAGCCCCCGAAAGCCCCGAAATCACCGTCGCCACCGGCAACCAAAGCGTCGCCGAAAGCGTCGCCCAGATTCTCGTCTTCCTCCGCCAGCGCATCAAAGTGGACGCCGAATTCGAGATCTAGCCCAACGCGGAAAATCCCCACAAAGCCACACAGCGAGGGCCGTTTGGTATGGGCGTATTGAAGTGTTGCTTTTTGCGCTTCGGGCGGAGTTTCGTCTAAAATCAGCCACCCGGCGCCGTGGCGGGTGTCGTTTTTTTGCTCAAAAGGCCGACCCTCCGCCTAAAAAGGTCTCCCTTTTTCCGAAAAAGGCCGACCTTTTCCTAAATCGGGCAGACCTTTTTCTCAATCGGGTCGAGCCGATCCCGCATCCGTGTAGTCGGAATCGGAATCCGTATAGTCGGAATTGAAATCCGTGTAGTCCGAATCGGAATCGGAATAGTCCGAGTTGGAATCGGTGTAGTCCGAATTAGAATCCGAATAGTTGTAATCGGAATCCGTGTAGTCCGAGTTGAAATCGGTTTAGTCGGAATTGAAATCCATATAGTCCGAATCGGCATCCGTGGAATCAGAACTGGCAACCGTGGAATCGGATTTCGCAACCGTCTTCCTCGATTGGACGACAAGCGCCCATCCCGCCGCAAACGCCGTGAACTCCGTGTCCGCCGTGCGAGGCAACCGTGCATCCCCTTCGTGCCTTTGTGCGAAGCAAAACCGCGCCCGTCGCAACGCGCGCAGGGGCCGACTATCTAGTTGCCCGCTCCCGAAATTTCCGCAAAAACCCACGCCCATGCACTTCCCACCCCATGATTTTCCAACCAATCCCTCACCCATAAAGACCCGCACAAGCACAACGCTTCTGTTTGGGAGGCACTAGTTAGGCGGCTATCGCGCTTTCACCGAAATGCACCGACTCCTAGCCATCTTTGCCGTTATCACGATTGCTTGCGCCGGGTGTGTTTCCACAAACTCCACCCGAATTGTCGCCAACCAAGGAAGCGACTACGTTCCCCCCTTCAAACGAAGGCCCGAGGGATTCCGTCCCACGATTCCATATTTTCTTCCCGAGGTGAGTTTCTTAGATTGCGAGTATCTTTCCCCAGCGGGGTTCGCAAACATTCACTCCCACTTTACCCGTCCTTTATGTGAGGGGCGCTACTGTTGCCATATAGGTGCTATTGTCATCAACGGCTCCTACGAAAGCATTTCCACCTCGTTTACCATTTGGCTCATCGATGGGCGGCGTTTGGAATCTGGCTTTATTTTTTTCAATCGTGATGGCTCAGCACGGCGTGACTTCAACGAGGCCGAATTGGGGCGTCAGTTCTACGTCCGTGCCCTCCAGTTGCTCCAACGAGCCATTCCAGAATCGAAGATCAAGGAGGCCAAGAATGCGAAAGCCGCTTAACCAGAAACATAAATCGTAAGGCGTTTCTTCTGGGCATGGCTTCGGGGCTGACGGTTAGGTGCGTTTGGCGTTCGCTTTAGAAACAAAAAGCGGAGGAGTCTTGCGACCGCTCCGCTTTGTTTTTGAGTTGGGCGACCGGGCTAGGCGTCGAGCTTGGTCCAGGCGGCGTTCTTTTTCGAGGAGGCGACGACGGCTTCGATGAAGGCCATGCCGCGGATGCCGTCTTCGATTTTCGGGTAGTCGAGGGCGAGGTCGCCTTTGGGCAGTTTCTTGCCGTCGAGTCGGGCTCGGATGGTGGTGGCGAAGTTGCGGTAGATGTTGGCGAAGGCTTCGAGGTAGCCTTCGGGATGCGAGGGAGGGGTGCGGCCTGCGGCGAGGGCGGCTTTGCCGAGGTAGCCGTTGGCGGTGCGATAGACTTGCATGGGCTGGTCGAGCCATTTGACGAGGAGGGTGTTTGGCTCGTTCTGGTGCCATTCGAGTCCGCCTTTTTCTCCATAGACGCGGATGTTGAGGTTGTTTTCCTCGCCGACGGAAATCTGTGAGGCGTGGAGGACGCCTTTTGCGCCGCCTTTGAAGCGCAGGAGCACGTTGCCGTCGTCGTCGAGCTTGCGGCCTTTGACGAAGGTGGTGATGTCGGCGGCGAGTTCGGAGATTTGGAGGCCGGTGATGTATTCGGCGAGGTTCTCGGCGTGCGT
This sequence comes from Verrucomicrobiia bacterium, assembly GCA_040376335.1. GTDB lineage: Bacteria > Verrucomicrobiota > Verrucomicrobiia > Chthoniobacterales > Chthoniobacteraceae > SXWH01. Next base: position 9,242 of record JBEIQV010000017.1, read on the forward strand.
GCCGATGTCGCCGATGCAGCCTGCGGCGCCGCTGCGTTTGGGGTCGGTGCGCCATGCTGCCTGCTTTTGATCGGAGGCTTCGAGGCGCGTGGCGAGCCAGCCTTGCGGATATTCGACGACGACTTTGCGGATTTTTCCGAGCACGCCGGATGCGACCATTTCGCGCGCCTGTTTGACGAGCGGGTAGCCGGTGTAGTTGTGCGTGAGGCCGTAGAGGAGGCCGGTCTTTCTCACGATCTCGGCGAGCTTCTTGGCCTGCGCGAGGCTGAAGGTGGCAGGCTTGTCGCTGAGGACGTGGAAGCCGTGCTCCAGCGCCATTTTCGCAGGCGGGAAGTGCATGTGATTCGGTGTGACGATGGAGATGAAGTCCATGCGCTCGCCGAGCGGGAGTTTGGCCTCGGCTCTGATCATTTCCTCGAAGGTGCCGTAGCAGCGGTCTGCGGGGAGGAAGAAATCTGCGCCGCTGGCTTTGCTGCGTGCGGGGTCGGACGAGAACGCTCCGCAGACGAGTTCAACTTGCTGATCCATGGCTGCGGCGATGCGATGCACTGCGCCGATGAAAGCGCCGCGTCCGCCGCCGACCATTCCGTAACGAATTTTTCTGCTCATAGTGGGTAGGTGTTTGGTTTGAAAAAGCCCGCGTTCATCGCGGGAGCGTCAGCGTGTAAGCGACGGATTTTCCTGCGGCAAGTGCGAAGGCGTGGATGGATGCTTTTGCTACAAAATACAACCGGGCGGCGCTTCGTAGTGGAGCGCCGCCCGGTTGCGGGGTGGTGGGAATTGTTTACGGCTTCTTCAAGTCCTTCAGCGCGGCGACGACATCGTCGAGCGTCGCTGGTGGCGGGCCAGCTGGCTTGGCGGCCTCCTTCTTTTCGACTTTTGCCATGAGAATATTGTAGGGCTTTACGATTAGGAGAAAGACCACTCCCGCCATGATGAGAAATGCGATGGCGGCATTGAGGAAATTGCCAACCATGATGCTTTTGATGTGAAGGGCTGAAAAATCAGGCTGACCGCCAACCATGCCAATGATCGGTGTGATGATGTCCTTGACCATCGAGTCCACGATTTTTCCGAATGCACCGCCGATAATGACGCCCACGGCCAGTGTGATGACATTGCCTTTCAGTATGAATGTCTTGAACTCTTCGATGAGGTTTTTCATAGCGCGCGGATGGCAATGCGGAAACCGCCCAAAGTAAAGCGGGAGTTTTAGTTTTTCTGCAAAGTCTTGCCGATTACTGGATAAGGCTTGTCGTTTCAGAACTTTTTTGGGACTTCGCCTGCCTACCTATGAAATCACTCGCTCATTTTCTGACACGAACCGTCGCTATCCTTGCTGCACTCATTCTCGCCGGCTGCTCCGGTGGCGATAACCACGAAAAAGTCGTGGATGATGTGTTGAAGCAGATGGATCGCATGGTGACTGCCATGGGCAGCGTCACGGACAAAGCCACGGCGGAAAAGGCGGTCGCGGAGTTGAAGAATGTCGCTGATGAGATGAAAAAGCTCGGAGAGCGCGCGAAGAAATTGGGAGACCCGTCCGCCGAAATGAAGACAAAGCTAGAAGGTAAAATGACCGCGAAGCAGGCTGAAATGCAGAAGAAGATGGCCGGAGTGCAAACATCCCTGACCAAAGCCGGACCGGAAGCGGGAATGATCCTGATGAAGGGGATGGCAGAATTCGCTCCGGCGATGGAAGAGGCCGGGAAGCTCTTTCAGGGAGCTGACAAAAAGTAGCAGTCGGCTCCAAAGCCCACGCATCTCGAACGCGTCTGCCCATTGCTTCTCACAGCACCGCGTGAGATCCGCACTCTTTTCCGCTTTTGGAGAGAAAGGGTTCCTACGCGAGGATTCCCTTTACGATTTTTGACGGAAGGACTCCGGTGAGGCGGGCGTCGAGGCCCTGCCATTTGACGCTGAGCTTGTGGTGGTCGAAGCCGAGGAGTTGCAGGATGGTGGCGTGGAGGTCGCGGACATGGACGGGGTTTTCGACGATGTTGTAGCTGAAGTCGTCGGTGGTGCCATAGACGACGCCGCCTTTGATGCCGCCGCCAGCGGCCCACATGGTGAAGCAGCGCGGGTGGTGGTCGCGTCCGTAGTTGGTCTGTGAGAGGCCGCCCTGGCTGTAGATGGTGCGGCCAAATTCGCCGCCCCACAGGACGAGTGTTTCGTCGAGGAGGCCGCGCGATTTGAGGTCCTGAAGGAGCGCGTGGCACGGCTGGTCAATGTCGCGGCACTGGTCGGGCATGCGTCCGCCGACGTTGAAGTGGTGGTCCCAGTTGTTGTGGTAGATTTGCACGAAGCGGACGCCGCGTTCGGAGAGTCGGCGCGCGAGGAGGGCGCTGTTTGCGAAGGTGCCGGGCTTCTTTGCGTCGGGGCCATACATTTCAAAAGTGGACGCGGGCTCTTTGCTGAAGTCGGTGAGTTCGGGCACGCTGGCCTGCATTCGGAAGGCCATTTCGTATTGGGCGATGCGGGTGTGGATTTCCGGGTCGCCGACGAGTGTGGCGTTTTGTTCGTTGAGGGCTTTGATGCCGTCGAGGGTGTTGCGGCGGACGTCGCTCGGGACGCCGGGCGGGTTGTTGATGTAAAGAATGGGGTCTCCTTTGCTGCGGAAGGCGACACCAGCGTGCTGGCCGGGGAGGAAGCCGCTCGTCCACAGTTTGCCGGAGATGGCCTGGATTTGCTCGCGGTTTGTCGGCTCGGCGACGAGCACGACGAATGTGGGCAGGTTTTGATTTGCGGAGCCGAGGCCGTAGCTGAGCCATGAGCCAAGGCACGGGCGGCCTGATAGCTGGTTGCCCGTCTGCATCATGGTGATGGCAGGCTCGTGGTTGATCGCCTCGGTATACATCGAGCGGATGAATGCGACGTCGTCCACGCATTTGGAAAACCAAGGGAGCAACTCCGAGTTCATCCACATGCCGTTGCTGCCGAACTGCGCGAATTTGTATTTCGACGGAGCGATGGGGAAGCGTGTCTGCTTCGAGGTCATCGTCGTGAGGCGCTGGCCCTGGCGGATGCTATCGGGCAGGTCTTTGTCATACCACTTTGCCATTTCCGGCTTGTAGTCGAAGAGGTCCATCTGCGAAGGGCCGCCGACCATGTGGAGGTAGATTACGCGCTTGGCTTTTGGGGCAAATTGCAGCGCGACTCCCGCTGGATGCTCGGGCTCGGCGAAGGCGTCATTCCCGAGGAGCGTGGCGAGCGCGGCCATGCCGAGCGCGTTTTTTCCGTGTGAGAAAAACTGACGGCGGGTTTCGTAGGTGGCGTATTCGGTGAAAGGATTCATGGGCGTTATTTGTTGAGGGTTTCGTCGAGGTTCAGGATTTGGTTGGCGACCATCGTCCATGCTGCGAGCTGCGCGGGTGGCAGCGCGGGATCGGCTTTACTTTCGCCGAAGCTGAGGAGCGATTTGGCGTCGTCTGGTGACTGTGTGTAGTGCGTCAGCAATACATCGTGGCTCGCGGTGAGGATCGGGATTTCCTCCGCTCGCAAAGCCCGGAGCAGGACTCTCCGCGCCATGAAATCGAGCACGGCATTCGCGTCCTTCGTTTTTTGCAGTGCGGACTGCGCGAGATGGCGCGCGCTTTCAACGAACTGCGGATCGTTGAGCGTGACGAGCGCCTGCAATGGCGTGTTTGTGCGCTCGCGGCGGATGGTGCAGGACTCACGGCTCGGTGCATTGAAAACATCGAGCGATGCGGGTGGAGCCGAGCGTTTCCAGAAGATGTAAAGACTGCGGCGGTAGAGCGCCTCGCCGGTGTCGCGCTTGTATTTGCCGGTGTTGGATTCCGGCATCGCTACGGCCTCCCACACTCCATCGGGCTGATACGGGCGCACACTCGGACCGCCGACTTTCTGGACGAGCAGACCGCTCGCCGCGAGGGCATAGTCGCGCACCATCTCGGCATCCATGCGAAAGCGCGGGCCGCGTGAAAGCAGGCGGTTCTCAGGATCGCGTTCGAGTTTTTCGGGCGTCACGACTGCGCTCTGTTTGTAGGCCTCGCATGTCACGAACTGACGGATGAGCCGCTTCACGTCCCAGCCATTGTCGCGGAAGTCCACCGCGAGCCAGTCGAGCAGAGCAGGGTGCGATGGCGGGTCGCCCATGATGCCGAAGTCCTGCGAGGATTTCACAAGGCCAGTGCCGAAAATATCCTGCCAGAAACGATTCACGGTCACGCGTGCGGTGAGAGGATTGTCCTTGGCCACAAGCCACTCGGCGAGGCCGAGGCGATTTAACGGCGCGCCTGCGGGCATCGGGTGCAACGAGGCAAGGACTGCGGGTTTCAGTTCATCCTTCGGCTGATCGTATTGCCCGCGGAAAAGCAGCCGCGCCATCGGCTGGGAGTCAGCCTTTTCTTTTTGAATGTGCGTCACTGGACTGCGCTTTTGGATTTCTTTCTTTTCGGATTCCAGTGCAGCGATTTTCGCGGTGAGATCCTTGCTGGTGGGATCACCGGCGGAGAAAAATGCGAACAGTCGTTGTCTTTCTTCCGGTGTGCGAGTGCCCACGAGTTTGGCGAGTATGGGGCGCAAGTCGGGCAACTCGGCGATTGTCCGCACCTGCTTTTCTTTCAAGACGCCCGAGTAGAGCCGCACATCCTGCACGGCCCCGGTGAACACCTCGCCGCCACCGGCACGTCTGCCTACCATCAGCGGCTGCTTTGTGCGGATACTGCCGGTCAGCTTGTCCACTTCCACTTTGGTTTTCCGCAGTTTGCCGTCCACGTAAATGCTCAATCCCGCAGCCTTGCCGGAACCATCGTAAGTCAGCGCAATGTGGCGCCATTGGTCGGGCTTTCCGGCTTCATCGGTCGTGACGACTTTCACCGCGTTGTCCTGCCATTTGTGGATGAGGTGCACGGCGATTTCGTTGCCAGCGTAAAAAATATCCCAACCGCGAAAACCGTCCTCTTTGTCCATCTTTGCGAGGATACCTCCAGCCGCGTTGCTAGCGCCGGGGCGGAAGAACCACACGCTCGCGCTGAACGCCTGATCTTTTTCAAAGTCGCCGAGATCGCCGAGGTCAATAGACGCACCATCCGCAACCTGAGCCGCCGGACCGTTTTTGCCTTCCGCTTTCCACACCACGTTCTGCGGCAGCGCGAATGCCTGCGGTTTTCCGCGAACAAAAGCCTTCGCAGTGTTGCCGACGCCTTCGCTCAGTGGAATCTGCGCTATGAGTGTGTCAGTATAGGTTTCATTTTCGATGCTCACCGCCTTCGCGCTCATCTGCCATTTTTCAAAGGCATCGTTGGTCGTTGTCTGCAACTCCACCAACTTCGACTTCGCCGCCGCAATTTCCGCAGGGATGACATCAAAACGCTTTGCATCCTCGCCAACCGGCAGCACGAGCACTGGCGCGGTATCACGCACATTTCGGTCGGTGTGATCCTGCGTGGTGTTTCGGAAAAAGGCGGTCATCGAGTAAAAGTCGCGCGCCGTGATCGGGTCGAATTTGTGGTCATGGCACTCCGCACAGTTCGAGGTCAGGCCGAGCCATACCCACGATGTCGTCTCCACGCGATCCTTCGCATAGTTCGCGAGATTTTCCTCGGGGATGGTGCCGCCTTCCGCCGTGGTGATGTTGCAGCGATGGAAGCCCGTCGCGACCAACTGCTCCTTCGTAGGATTGGGCAAAAGGTCGCCGCCGATTTGCTCCACGGTGAATTCGTCGAAGCGCTGGTTTCGATTGAAAGCGTTGATCACCCATTCGCGGTAGGGCCAGATTTCGCGGTAGTTATCAATGTGCTGACCGTGCGTGTCGCCGTAACGCGCCGCATCGAGCCAGTAGCGCGCGCGATGTTCGCCGTAGCGCGGCGAGGCCAGGAGTTTGTCCACCAGCTTATCGTAGGAGTCTGGCGCTTCGTCCTTCAGGAATTCCTCCAATTGTTCAGGCGTTGGCGGAAGGCCCGTGATGTCGAGCGATACGCGGCGTGCAAGCGTGCGCTTGTCCGCCTGAGGCGATGGCTTGAGTCCGCTTGATGCGAGTTTTTCAAAAATAAACGCGTCTATCGGGTGCGCAGCGCCCGGCGGCATCGGCGGCTTTGCCGGTGCGATGAAAGACCAATGGGGCTGCCACTCCGCACCTTGCTCTATCCACTTTTTGATCGTGGCGATTTCCGCAGGCTTCATCTTTTTGTGTTCCTTCGGTGGCGGCATGATTTCGTCGCTGTCATCTCTGGTGATGCGCTGGTAGAGGGGACTTTTGTCCGGCTTTCCTTTCACCACAGTCGGCCCGTCGTCGCGCTGCGCAAAAAAACCTTCCTCACGATCAAAGCGCAGACCTTCCTTTCGTGTGCCCGGATCGGGTCCGTGACAATGGTAGCAATACTCCCCGAGAATGGGGCGCACATCGCGGTTAAAGCCGATGCGATCATCAGCCGCAAACAGCGACAGAGTAGTTGCAAGCGTTGCGCCAAAGGCAAATGCGAAGGAATTCATATTGGGATACAATCACGTAGTTGGTTTCTTTGTTGAACCTATTTTGCCCAAAACTACCCGCGAACTGCCAGTTCACAACGGATATGCATCCGCTTGCTGTTGTCGCGCGTTTACTAGCATGGTGCGGCTGTGTCACCAAACGCCCGCGAACGATTCCTCGAAAAACTCCGCACATCACTGAGCGGAGATACTTTTGTAAAACTCACCCTCAGCCGCCGACGCGACTCCGGCGACTTGCGCAATGTCTATGCGCGCATCGTGGAGCTAAAAGCCGGGCGCGCCGTATCGCTCACGCTGCGTTTTGCGCGTCGCGACGAGACACGCAATATCACATCCGATGAAACACCAGCGCAGATCGGTTCGATGCTCGCCGATGTTTTCGAGGAGGCGCACCTTTTCACCACGACTGGCGACTGGAAGCTCAAGGCTCAATCGAACGGCGAAGGTTCGCTGAAAGCAGCGCGGCCTACTTTCACCGCAGCGATATCCACATCACACGACAGGCCAAAGGAACGTGCTCTCGCAAACGCGCCGTTCCTTTGCAAACTCGGCGTGACCAATGCCGACGGCACCGCACGCGCGGGAATGGCCGACAAACTGCGGCAGGTGGAGCGCTTCGTGGAAATCCTCGGCCATCTCGTGGAGGGTTCGCCGTTGCGTGATGCGAAGCGCGTGCAGGTCTGCGACATGGGCGCAGGGAAAGGCTACCTCACCTTTGCTACACACGATTTCTTCCGAAAGCGCGGAGCGACTGCTGAAGTGATCGGCGTCGAACAGCGCGACGACCTAGTAGCTCACACGAATGAAATCGCGCGAGAGCTGGGTTGCGACGGATTGCATTTCGAGCGCGGCAGCATCAGCGATTTCGCACTGCCGGAAAAACTCGACGTGCTCATCGCCCTCCACGCGTGCGACACAGCTACCGACGATGCCCTCTCTGCTGGTGTCCGCGCAGGCGCGGAGTTGATCGTCGTCGCACCCTGCTGCCACAAAGAAGTGCGCGCCCAGCTTTCGCCGCCGCCTTCGCTCGCCGGAGTGCTTCGCCACGGAATCCTCGCTGAGCGCCAGGCCGAATTACTCACCGACGGCCTGCGCGCTCTCGCGCTGGAGTCCGTAGGCTACGAGGCGAAAGTATTCGAGTTCATCTCGAATGAGCACACCGGAAAAAACGTGATGATCTCCGCCGTCAAACGCGGCGCACCCAATCCCGAAAAATCCGCCAGCCTCCAAGCCGCGATGGAACACTTCAGCATCACACAGCAGCGACTTGTGAAGTTGCTAGGCTAGTTTTTTTGAAGCATTTCGAGCAGCGTATTTGCGCAGGCTTTAGCAAACGCTGGGTCGTTGATTTCGCAGTCCATCTCAATAAATGGAATGCGCGGATCGAGGTGCCTTTTCAGGGATGTGAGGAGGGCGGCGTTAGCGGCTGGGTTGTAGAAAACTCCGCCGCGGGCACTGATGATACTAATAGCCTTGAACGGGAACAGCACGGCGACAGGCCCCGTGTAGGCATTCACTTTCTCGGCCAGGATTCGGCCCAATTCTGTGCATTCGTTTGGGCTGGTTCGCATGAGGGTGACTTGGGGGTTGTGCTGGTAGAAAAGGCGGTTGGAGAATTCGGCTGGGACCGTATCCGGTGCGCCAAAATTGACCATATCCAAGCAACCGGGTGTGACGATTGCCGGTATGCCGGCTTTCCCTGCGGCTTCAAGGCGCGTAGGGCCTGCGCCGAGGACGCCGCCGACGAGTTCATCCGCCCACTCCGTGGTGGTGATGTCGAGCACGCCGGCTGCGAGGCCGGATTCTATGAGAGATTCCATCGTTTTTCCACCGGTGCCGGTGGCGTGAAAAACGAGAACTTCATAACCTGCGTCCTCGCAGAGCCGTTTGGCACGCTGAACACAGTCGGTGGTGTTCCCAAACATTGATGCTACGATGATTGGCTTGTCGTCGGCGTGCGGAATAACGGCTTCGACCATGCCGCAAATGGCCCCGGCGGCGCGGGTGAGGATGACGCGTGAGATGCGATTCAGCCCTGCAACATCCACGATGCTCGGCATCATCACGATGTCCTTCACACCGACGTATTGCGCAGTGTTTCCGCTCGCGAGTGTGGAAACCATGAGCTTTGGAAAACCGAGCGGTAGAGCGCGCATGGCAGTGGTGCAGATGCTCGTGCCGCCACCTCCACCAAGTGAAATGACGCCGTCAATACGCCACTCGCTGAGTAATTTCAGGAGGACGGAAGCAGCTGCGTTTCCCATCGCGGCGACGCACTCGCCGCGGTCATGCCTTTCAACCAGCGCAGGCAAATCAATCCCGCCGATGCTGGCGACTTCCTCACGCGTGATGTCGGGCGTGAGGCGCGGCGGCTGGTCGGTGCCGACGTCAATGACGAGCGTCTTATGACCGCGTGCGCGGATTTGCTCGGCGACGAATCCGTGTTCGTCGCCCTTCGTGTCCATGGTGCCGAGGATTGCGATAGTTGCCATGCCGCGCATGAAAAGGGGGAGCGCTGCGTGGTGGCAAGACTTTCGGAGTGGTATGCAAATAGAACGTGATGGCACCACGTAGCTTTGCGTTTCTGCGAGCACGTGTTTTTTTAGCCCCCTGCACTTGCCGTATTCGCGCACACACGCTACCTCGCCCGCGTGCAACAGCAGACACCATCCCCAATTGCCGAATGGATCGCCCGCAAACTCGGGGCGGGCATCGCCCGACTCATCTATAAAGTGGACGCGCACGGCGTGGGTTCGCTGCCGGAAGGCGGCTTCCTGCTTTTGCCGAATCACCTCACGTGGGTGGATGCCATTGTTCTTCAGCTCGCGTGCCCGCGTCCGATTCGATTCATCGTTTGGGAAGAAATTTACAACAACCGTCGCCTTCAGCCGCTTTTCCGGCTCCTCGGCACGTTCCCGATTTCCGACAAACACGCGAAGGACTCCATTCGCGCGGCAGTGCAGTTGATTCAGCAAGGAGAAATCGTGTGCATTTTTCCCGAGGGCGAGCTTTCGCGCAGCGGCACACTGAACCGCCTCAAGCGCGGCTATGAAATCATCGCGCGGCGGGCAAAATGCCCGGTCGTTCCCGTCTGGATGGATCAACTTTGGGGCAGCATCTTCAGTTTTCGAGGCGGGAAGTATTTTTGGAAGTGGCCGCGCAAGTTTCGCTACCCCGTGACTGTGACATTTGACACACCGTTGTCTGCGAAGGCGGCGGACATCGCCACAGTGCGCCAGCGTTTTCTCGAACTCGGAGAATTCAGCTACACGCGGCGCCCATTTCTCAAGGGGCATCTCGCCGAGGCGTGTTTGCGCGGTCTTAAAAAAAATCCTGATGATGTGGCCATCGTGGATGGAATAGACGGGAGCACCCTCACGCGTGGGCAGCTTCTCGCTGCGGGACTCGGCCTCAGCCGTTGGGTGCGCGCGAATGTCGCCGAGAAGCGCGTCGCAATCGTCATCCCGCCGGGGAAGGGCGCAGTGATTGCCAATCTCGCTGTGCTGCTCGCGGGAAAAGTGCCGGTGAATCTCAATTTCACCGCCGGTCGCGCAGCGCTGGAAGCGAGCATTCGCAAGGCGGGGGTTCGCTTTTGTTTCACGGCGGGGATCGTGCGCACAAAATTGAAAGATTTCCCGTGGCCCGAGCGCGTCGGTCTGCTCGAAGAGATTATTCCTGCCGTCCGCACGAAGATGATCGAGTGGGGTATTCTGTCAAAAATACTCCCATCACGCTGGCTTGCGCGTCTGGCTGGAATTCCGCGCGAGGGTGATCGCAACGAGGCGTTCCTGCTTTTCACGAGCGGCAGTAGCGGAGAGCCGAAGGGCGTGGCGCTCACGCATCGCAATCTCCTCGCAAACACGAATCAGTTTGGCGAGATGCTCGACCTCGGGCGTGATGATGTAATTCTCGGCGCGCTCCCATTTTTTCACAGCTTTGGCGCGACGGTCTGCCTGCTGTTTCCGCTCATAGAGAGTGTGAAACTTGTGAGCTACCCAAACCCGCTCGAAACTGCGAAGTGCGCAGCGCTCATCGCAAAGCACGGAGCCACGCTGCTGCTTGCGACGCCCACTTTCCTGCGCGGCTACATGAAGCGCGCCGAGCCGGAGCAACTGCGCTCCATTCGTCTCATCGTGACAGGCGCGGAAAAACTCCCTGACGAACTCGCAGACGCATTTCGCGTGCGATTCGGTATCGAAATCATGCAGGGCTACGGACTCACGGAAACTTCACCAGCCGCGTCCTTCAACCTTCCGACGCTCAGCGACACGGAGCAGCCCACGAATCGCCGTGGCACGTGCGGAAAACTTGTCCCGGGCCTCGCCGCACAAATCCGCGAACCGGAAACAGGCGCGCCACTTTCTTTGCACGAAAAGGGGATGCTCTTTTTCAAAGGTGCGAATGTTTTCGATGGATATCTCGGTGATATTGAGCGCACCGCCGAGGTTATCAAAGACGGATGGTTCCGCACAGGCGACCTCGCGCGTTTCGATGAAGATGGTTTCCTCATCATCGAAGGACGACAGTCGCGCTTTTCTAAAATTGGAGGCGAAATGGTGCCGCACGAAACTGTCGAGGCGCACATCGTCACCGCGCTCGGCCTGAGTGTGGAAGGCGAGCGTATCGTCGCCATCACCAGCGTCCCCGATGAGGCGAAAGGGGAGGCGCTCGTTTTGTTGAGCACTCGTGATTATGAAATGCAGGACCTCCGCGCGAAGCTCACAGCTGCGGGCCTCACGAATCTCTGGATTCCGAAGCGACTTCAGCGCGTAGAAAAAATACCCATCCTCGCCAGCGGCAAACTCGACATCCAGGGCTGCAAACTTCTCGCTGGAGCGTAGGGTGGCGGGGCGCCCGGAAATTTCAGCCTTTGCCTAATGACTCACAAAACAACATCATCACCGCACATGAAATTGCGCATCCTCACAGCACTGCTCTCCGTCATCGTTCTCGCCGGCTGCCCCAGCCTCGAACGAAACTCCAAAAAGAAGGCGAAGGGTCCGTATGAAACGGATCAGCCGCCGGTGCCCACCAAGGATCAGAGCGGAGATGTGACGTTCCAGAGTTTCGTGGGGCGACTGCGCATAGCAGTGGAACGCCGCGATCTGCCAACGCTTTCACAGATGATGTCGAAAGATTTTGGCTATCGTTGGGATGCCGCACCGACGGACGAGAATCCGTTTACATATTGGGACAGACATAATTTATGGGGCGAGCTTGCGGGGTTACTGCGCGACAAGTGGGTGCCCTACGACGGCTTCATGGTGGTCCCCCCGCTACTTGCACTCGATGGTAATTACGGCGGCTACCGCGCCGGTGTGAAAATGGTGAACGGAAGCTGGCAATTCGCTTACTTCGTCCCAGCGCCTCCTGCGCAGTAAACGTGTGCGTGGAGCTTGAGAATCTGCTCTGCCGAAAAATTTCACGATAATGTCCGCATCCAATCCCATCGCGCTCGGACTACCACACCGCGAACCGTTTATTTTTGTGGATGCAATCGTCGCACATACGCCAGGCGAGAGCGCCGAGTGCGTGAAAACATTTCCGCCCACGACACCGTTCTTCGCCGGCCATTTCCCCGGCGACCCGCTCGTGCCCGGCGTCATTTTAGCGGAGGCGCTCGCACAGACTGCCGGCCTTGCTGCGGGGCAACCGGGACGGGGTTTTCGTCTGACGGCGCTGAAGACGATGAAATTTCCATCAGCCGCAAGACCCGATGAAGAGTTGCGCCTGCACGCCCGCAAAGTCGCCGTGGTTGGCGGGCTCTGGCAGTTCGAGTGCTGGGCCCTAGTTGGCGAACGTGTCGTAGCCGAGGGTGTAGTGGTGCTGAGCGAAGTCACCTAGCCCTATTAATTCATCGAGCACGCTTCGCGACAGGCAGGTCGGCATAGACGATTTCGGAACCGAAGATGCTCTTCGCGACGGAGAGGACTTTTCCTTCGCGCGAAATGATTTCGCTGAAGCCGAAGCCTCGCCATTTCTGTGCATGATCCACGCTCCAATTGCTGCGACGATGTGGTGTTTGAAGTCGTCATGCACCTGTCCGGGCAGGATGTGGTAAAACCATTCCGCTGGGTAATCGCCGTCTGCCCACGCGGTCGGATAGAGCAGCGCCCACAAGTGATGGCTGCGATATTTTTTGACGACATTGTGTATGTCAAAACACACGGCCAGCCCTACGCGTCCATATTCCGTGTCAAAAGTCTGAAGCCCTCGGTCGCCCGTCGTCGCCCATGATTGCTCCGCATGTGGCCACGGCTCCAGCTTGCGGTAGTGCGCCACGACTTTGCCGTGCGGACTGGCGAGGCAGACGGTGTTGAAATAGCGCGGGTTGCCTGTGTTGTCGTCCACCTCGATGAATGGAATCGTGAGGTAAATCCCTAGTTCTTTCGCGAGTTGGCAGAAGTGTCGCGTCGTTGTCCCCGGCACACGTTGCGCCAGGGAAACAGGGCTGCGACC
>JBEIQV010000336.1:0-3302 GCA_040376335.1 Verrucomicrobiia bacterium
ATCTGCGTGCCCATCTGCGTTGCCACGCCAGCCGCCTTCGCCGCCACGCGGATTTTACGAGTTTCCCACACGTTGTGTGCGAGTGGCTTTTCGCAATAGACGTGCTTTTTCATCCGCAGCGCAGGCAGTGTGGCGAATGAGTGAGTGTGTTCCGCTGTGCTTACGGCGACGGCGTCGAAGTCCTTGAACTCGTCGTAGAGCTTGCGGAAATCAGCGAACGTTTTTGCGTCTGGATATTTCTTCGCGGCGGCGGCGAGGTTGTTCGCATTCACGTCGCAAAGCGCGGCGATGTTTTCGCCGAGGGCGGCGATTGCACCGAGATTGCTGGCACCCTGTCCGCCGCAGCCGATGATGGCGACGTTCAGTTTGCGCCCGGCCTGCGCACGCACGATGGCGGGCGCGACGGATGCGGCGAGAATGGTTCGGAGGAAGTGACGGCGGTTGGTGGTTCGGGAAAACATGACGCCTAGTCGAATATCGAGGTGTGCAGTGGGATGCAATGTGGGAAAAGCGGCAGTGATTAGCCGCTGCGTCCATTATGTCCATGGAGTCCATTGTCAGCAGACTACTAACGACAACGATGGTGATGATGGCCGCCCCGTGTGTAGCCGAGGCCGATGCTGCCATGAGGAATCCACCATGGTGCGCCGTAGTAGTAGCGAGGGTAGTAATCGTAATCGCCGTAGAAATAAACGGGAGGCGTGTTGCGGTAGGCGGCGAAGCGGTTGCCTGCGGAGATGAGGGCGTCCACGACATCGGCGCTGACGCCTGCTGCACGGAGTTGTTTCTTTTCCGCAGTTGTGACGACGTAGTTCACACCGACTTCGTCGAGCTGGCGGAGGATGACTTCATCGGGCACGTGGCGCTTTTTGAGTTCGATGATGTTTTCCGGGGTGAGTGGGCCGCCGCGTTCGAGTTTGGCGACTGTGCGCTCGGAGACGCCGGAGGCGCGGACGCGGGCGATGGTTTGTGTGTCGTGCGTGGCGCAGCCTGCGAGGAGCACGAGGGTGAGAAGTGCGATGTGGACTTTCATGGCGGAAGAGTGGCACCGCAGCGCAGGCTCTGCAAGTGACGCTCGGTTCACTCGCGCTCGTATTCGCCCTTGCCGGTTTTTTTCCACACGCTGAATCCGGCGTTCTTTGCCTCGCTGACGCTGAGCGGCTTGGTGAGCTTGGGCGTGTTCACGCTGGCGATGACTTTGCGGACGGCCTTTTTGCAAAGCGGACAGTTGGTGAGCAACTCGCGTTTGATCGCGTGGCGGATTTCAAAGCAGCCACCGCAGACTTTGCAGTCACCCTCACACAATTCATACACATAGATCGGCATGGGCGGAGGAAAGCACGGGCGCGGCGCGGTGTCATGCGCGGTGTGTGGGATTATGCGCGCGGCTTCCAGTTGCGATAATACCACGCATGGAGGAAATCGGGCGACGCACCGAGTGCGAAGAGGAGCAGCATGGTTCCATTGCGCAGCGAAGTGCGCCATGAGCCGCGCTGGGTGTGATGTCGGGCTGAGTTGGTGATGGGTGGATCGAGAACGACGCGGCGGCCTTCGTTGAGGAGGCGTTTGGAGAAGTCCACATCCTCCATGAGCGGAAATGCACGATAGCCGCCCATGCGCTCGAAAACATCACGGCAAACGAAGATCGACTGGTCGCCGAAAAGCGTCCCGCCCTTCTCGGCGAGGATGCGGTTCCAGCCTTCCAGCCACATGAGGCGAGGATGACGCGCGTCGAATTTCCGATGAAACGCCCCGCCGACCGCATCGGATTCGCTCATCGCGGCGAGGAGCGAATCCACGTGGGCTTGCCGCAGTTCGGTGTCGGCGTGCTGGAAGAGAATCACATCGCCAGTGGCCATGCTTGCGGCGGCGTTCATTTGCTGGCCGCGCCCCGGCTTTGCGCAGCGCACCAGGCGCGCTCCGGCAGCGGTGGCGATTTGCGCGCAGTCGTCGCTGGAGGAGGCGTCGCCGATGATCACTTCATCCACACCGCGCAAGCCGGCGATGGTGGCGAGGATTTCGCGAAGTGGGGCGGGGTCGTTCCAGATCGGGATGACGACGGTCAGTCGCATTTTGCTCCGCATTAACGCTGTTCCTTTTTCAACAAAGCCTCGCGCGCCTTTTCCAGCTTCGCACGTTCATCGCGGCTGAGGCTCGCAAGCCCGGACTTGGCGATTTTGTCGAGCAGTGTATCCACGTCGGAGTCCGGTTCGTCGTCGAAATCATTCACGATTTTCTGACGCGGAGCGGGAGCAGGAGCAGGGCGGGGGACTACGCGGAGTTTCGGCTTGCTCCGAAACCATGTGCGGATGCGGGTGGCGAGAGGGATGTGATCGTCGTAATCCTGCTCGACAGCGTGGCGCATGTAGAAAAACGCGCCGAGGCATGTAGCCCAGAGCGCGGCTACGCTGAGCCAGTCGCGGTGCGAAACCGCCATCAACGAGCCGCACACGAAGCACGCGAACGCCACCCATTTGAACGGCACCCAGCCGAGCCACTCGGCATTCGGGTAGAGGGTGGCGAAGGCCATGAGCAGTGTGGCCATCATCAGGAAACTACCGGAGAGACCGAACTGGCAAAAGCTTGAGAGGACGGTCGGTATTTGAAACATCCACCACGCTGCCGAGACCACGATGACTGGCGCGAGCGTGAGGAGGATGAGCAGTTTTGCCAGCACGCTGCGACCGAGGTGCGTCTCGATACCTACGCCGAGCCAGTAGAAAAATAGAATCGAGAACGGAGTGAAGAACGTGACCTTGTCTATGAAAGGATATGTGACAATGGCGGGCAGCACCGTCCACCCTTCGGCGGGCATGAAGAATGTGAGATGGCGCAGGAGTGGCGAATTGGCGGAGACGAGAAATGCGGAGACAAACAGGCCGACGACAAATACTGCGGAAAGGATCGTCGTGAGGTAAATGGGGATGCCGTTCCATTTGCCATAGGGCTGTGTTTCACGTGATAGATAGCGCGCCATGAGTGATGTTGTAGCTGCATTCACCGTGCCGGGCAAATGCGATGTCTTCTAATTCCGTTGCTTGGCTTCAAAATAGGCGGCGGTCAATGGCGGCAATGGCGGGAGTGTGATTACGCCGTCCTTCACTTTCGCATCGCCGAGTGCGCTGAGTTTGTCTGTGAGCGTGGAGGTTTTACCGAGTGTGGCGCGGGCGGTGTCGGTGAGATTTACGCGCACATCGCTGAAAGTTTCGCTGCGGTGCAAGTTTGCTGCGACGAGGTAGCGTGAGCCGCTGCGTGCATCGGCGCGGATGTAGGCATAGAGCCAGTGGCCGCTTGCTCCTTCG
>JBEIQV010000316.1:0-3638 GCA_040376335.1 Verrucomicrobiia bacterium
CTCGTGGACAACACGATGACCACCCCGCTCTCTGCATCGCTCACTCAACTCACGAACGATCTCACAGCCGACGGCTGGACGGTGCTCCGCCACGATGTCGCGCGGCAGACGGTATCTTTCGACGACGAGACGCCCGAAGGAAAAACCGCACGCGCTGCGGAGGTCGCGGCGGTGAAAAGTTTGATCGTCACCGACTACAACGCCGACCCGGAGAACACGCGCGCCGTTTTCATCGTGGGCCGGGTGCCGGTGCCGTTCTCGGGCGTGATTGCGCCGGACGGACACGATGGTTCGGACAACGCCGAAAACCACATCGGCGCGTGGCCAGCCGATGTTTTCTACGGCGACATGGACGGCGTGTGGACGGACACCACGAAGAACTACACCGCCTCCCTTCCCCGCAGGCACAACGTCCCCGGCGATGGGAAATTCGACCAAGACACCGTGCCGGGGAAAGTGGAACTCATGGTCGGGCGCGTGGACTTTGCCGACATCACGAACATCCTCGCTGGCAAGAGCGAGGTGGATTTGATGGCGCAATACCTCGCCCGCAACCACGCCTTCCGCATCGCATCCGGTGGTTTTTACAAAGTGCCGCGCCGTGCGTTGGTGGACGACAATTTCTTCATCCATCAGGAATTCGACCAAAACTCCGGCACCTACTTCTACGAACCCTTCGCCAACAGCGGATGGCGCGCGGGCGTGCAGTGGTTTGGCTCGAAAGCGACGAACGCCGGCAAGTGGCAGACCTTCCTTCCCGACAACAGCTACCTGCTCGCCTACGGCTGCGGCGGCGGATGGCATCAGGGCGCGAGCGGCGTGGCGGACATCACCAACTTCGCCAACCGCGATTGCCGCGCCGTCTTCACCATGCTCTTCGGCAGCTTCTTCGGCGAATGGTCGGTGCCGGACAACTTCCTCCGCGCACCGCTCGCAGGCACGCCGGATTCCCTCGGCCTCGCGTGCATCTGGGCCGGGCGACCGCAATATCACCTCCCCCACATGGCGCTCGGCGAAGTGCTCGGCTACGACTTCCGCCTCTCGCAAAACAACACCGCAGGCGATTGGGAGCAGACGGGATTTTTTAACCAAATCCACACCGCGCTCATGGGCGACCCCACATTGCGCCTGCATACCTTCCCGCCCGTCACCAACGTCACCGCCACCGCATCGCCCGGCAGCATCTTGATTAAGTGGGCACCCTCAAAAGACGTCGCCGCATTCCGCTACCACGTCTTCCGCGCCACATCGGAAAACGGCCCCTTCACCCAGCTCACCGGCATCCCCGCGACTCCGCAAAAGCCCACCGGCCAGCCCATCACCGCCCGCGCATGGCGCGACAAAACCGTCACCACCGGCCAGCACTACCTCTACCAAGTCCGCGCCGTGAAACGCGAAGTCAGCGCCAGCGGCTCCTACTACAACCTCAGCACCGCTACCACCATCACCGTGGATGCAGCGGGGATGTAGTTAGGAAATGCGGACGCCCCATTTGCAACATCTACACTGCATAGAGTTTCAGGCAACGAGGAGGCGCGATTTTTCTAGGCCCTGACGACCTTCGCTCCTTCGGCGTTGCGATCTTAAGCGCAAACGGCAGAATCGTTCCATGCTGCGCGCGACTCTCACCAAAACAAATTCCCGGATGATACTCGCTGGTGTGCTGATGCGATTGCTGATGTCGTTTTGTCAGGCAGACGACGATCCGATCACGACAGCTGTGAATCGTCTTCAGGAACAAACGCGACAATGTTCGGTTGAAATCATCAAGCCCGGTGTGAACGAGTCACTCGACCCAGCTTTGGTCACGATCCTTTCCGTCAGCCATGATGTAATGAACCAGGCTGCCAAGGGCATATGGTGGCAGGGTGCTTCGACTCCCACGGGTGAATTGATCCAACGACTAGAACGTCGCGAGAACGACGGGCCCGATCTCATCGTCCTTGCAACGACCAGAATGCTAGTCTGCGGCGGATGGGATCGGGTTTGGCTCTACGAGTCAGCGTCGTATCGCTCTAAACTATCCACCAAGAAAGACCCGCTGGGTGTCGGAGTTTTCCTGTTCTCGATGGTGAGAATGCGGAAAGACACTGAAGAAGTTGAGAACAGCATGGTGGCCGTAGATTTCGGCACGGATGCCAAAGTGGATACGCTGCCAGCGGCTCGAGTGTTCAACTATTTCGAGCAAACACCTGTAAAAGAAAGAACCCTAGACGAGGCCAAAGTAAAAGCACTCCGCGCGCGATTTGAATTCGAGGATCCAGCAGTAGTTCCCCCGTCCAGCGATTCCGATCAGAAACGCAGGCGGATACGGACGGTCGATTCCCCAGCGCCTCGAAGCAAGTAATCCGAGCGATCAAGCCGCCACTTCCAACCGTATGCGCGGCGGCATGGAGGCCCGCTGAGTCCCGGAGGGACTGCCCGAAATTAGCCGGTTGGCTTCAGCCACCGGATCGTGGATAAAAGAGCCAAGCGCCCCGGCAGGGGCGCAGGAATCCCGAAGCCATGCCATCCACACACCTCTCGTTGCATTATCACATCGTGTTCAGCACCAAGGATCGTGCGCCATTCATCGCCGCCGCATGGCGCGAACGGTTGCACGCATATCTCGGCGGTGTGGTGCGAAATCTTGATGGCGTGCCGGAAGCCGTCGGCGGTGTCGCCGACCATGTGCATTTGCTCGTGGGGTTGCGCGCCACGGCGTGTCTTGCCGATGTGGTGCGCGATGTGAAAGCCGTGTCGTCGCGTTGGGTGCATGAGGAAATCGGGGAGCGTGATTTTGCATGGCAGGAAGGATACGGCGCATTCACCGTGGCACCCACGCAGCGCGGGGAGGTGTGCCATTACATCTCACGGCAGGAGGAGCATCATCGGAAAAGGACGTTCCAGGAGGAATACGTCGAGTTTTTGAAACGCAGCGGGCTGGAATATGATGAACGGTTTTTGTGGTGAATGCCATTCCGCCGCCCCTGCCGGGGCGGGTGCCGTGTGTGACGGTTATCCGGTGGTTATCACCACCGGCTAATTTCGAGCAGTCCCTCCGGGACAATTGCCGCACGATGCTTCCATCGCGCACCGGCCATATATGCGGAAAAAGCGGAGAAAGTGCCAGACTGATTCTTTAATTTTCCGGCTGGGTGAATGGGACATTCCCAAAAAACATTTCTCCTTTCGTGTGTTTCGCGGGCTCCATTGCGGATTTAGGGTATCACTCGTCACTCGCCATTCGGAATTCGTTCGTCATTCCGTCATCCGACATCCGTCATTTTCTAGCCGTATCTGCCTTCGATGTATTCGGCGGTCTTGGGGTTTTTCGGGGTGAGGAAGAGGTCTTCGGTGCGGGCGTGTTCGATGAGTTCGCCCATGAGCATGAAGATGCATTCGTTACTCGCGCGGCGGGCCTGCGCCATGTTGTGGGTGACGATGACGATGGTGAATTTGCCGGCGAGCGACCACATGAGTTCTTCGATGGCTTTGGTGCCGTTCACGTCGAGCGCGCTGCACGGTTCGTCCATGAGGATGACTTCGGGCTTCAGCGGGAGAAGGCGGGCGATGCAGAGTTTTTGCTGCTGCTCGAGTTGGAGGTTGATGGCTTTGTCGTTGAGGCGATCCTTGAGGTCGGCCCACAGACCGACTTC
>JBEIQV010000181.1:0-6873 GCA_040376335.1 Verrucomicrobiia bacterium
AAGTCGTCGGCGCCGCCCAAGGCCGCAAGCTCTTCGAAAACTACCCCGGCAAAAAACTCCTCATCCCCCTCCCCGACACCGGCCACAACAGCCTCCCCACCCACCCCAACTCCGAATGGTTCCAGCGCATCAGCGATTTCCTGAGCACTGGCACACGCTGATTTTCCCGACTGACAAGGGCCAAAGTTTTCCGCACGGTGCGGGTTCTTTCACCGCAACCCACTTCACTTCCACTATGAAACTCATCCTCTGCCTCTCACTCCTCGCTTCACTTTCGCTCCATGCCGAGCCGCCGCCGCCAGTCGGAAAAACGACATCGCTTTTCGATGGCACCACGCTCACCGGCTGGGAGGGAAATGCGAAACTTTGGCGAGTGGAAGACGGGGCGCTGACGGGTGGTTCGCTCACCGAGCACGTGAAGCACAACGATTTCCTCGCGACGACGAAGGAATACGGCGACTTCATCGTGCGGATGAAGATCAAGCTGTCGGGCACGGGCTTTGTGAACAGCGGCTTCCAAATCCGTAGCCAGCGCGTGCCGAACAACAGCGAGATGTCGGGTTATCAATGCGATTACGGCGAGCCGAGCTGGTATGGCTGCATCTACGATGAGTCGCGGCGCAACAGGCTGATGATGCAGTCGGACATGGCTGCCCTGCGTCCCGTGATCAAAAAGGACGACTGGAATGAATATGTGATTCACGCACAGGGCGGACGCATCCGCACTTGGATCAACGGCGTGCCGGGCCTCGATTACAAAGAGGCCGACCCGAAGATCGTGCAAACGGGCAAGATGGGCATCCAAATCCACGGCGGCGGCAAGGCGCAGGTGCAGGTGAAGGAAATCACCATCGAGGAACTGCCAGCGGCGGAGGAAAAGAAGTAGTTTTCCCACAGGCTGAATTGCCCTGCCGTCTCCGCAGCGAATGCGAAGACGTGCGCGCGTGACTTTTTTCTAAGGCAAGCCACATTGGGCGGCTTTCCTCGAACGCTCTCATTTTCATGAAATACATCCCACTCCTTGCTGCACTTGTTTTCAGTCCACTCGCATCATCGTTTGCAGCCGATGCTTTTGCGCCAGCACCCGCGCCTGCGAAGGCCGCGAAGCCTTCGCCGCTAACGGGCGAGGAGCAAAAGGCGACGTTCACACTGCCTCCGGGTTTTGAGATCGAGTTGGTGGCGCAGGAGGATGAGGGTTTTGGAAAGTTCATCACGGTGGACTGGGATCAGCACGGGCGGATGTGGTCCATGACGGCGTTTGAATATCCCGTGGACGGCAACGAAAGTGCGGCGCAGGCAAAGGCGCTCTACGGCAGCCCACGCAAGGATCGCGTGATCGTGTTCGACACGCCCTCCGCGTCCGGCGTGCAAAAGCCGCGCGTGTTTGTGGACGGGCTGGCGATTCCGCTCGGCATCCTGCCTTACAAAAACGGCGTGTATGTGCAGCACGGCAATGACCTGAAGTTTTTCAAGGACACGGATGGCGATGGAAAAGCGGACGCGCACGACATCGTGGTGACGGGCTTCGGCGTGCAGGACTCGCATCTTTTCCCGCATCAGTTCACGCGTGCACCCGGTGGATGGATTTGGATGGCGCAGGGGCTTTTCAACAGCAGCAAGGTGGTGAAGCCCGGCAGCGATAAAGTCGTGGACTGGCCAAAGTGCTCGATGGCGAAGATGCGCCCGGACGGATCGGATTTTGAAATCACGAGCGTCGGCCCGAACAATATCTGGGGCTTCGTGCTCGATAGCGAGGGACAGGCGTGGATGCAGGAGGCAAACGACTACGGCTACCCCGTGATGCCATTCCACGAATATGCCGACTACCCCGGCGGCATGGATGGTTTTCGCAAAAGCTACCAACCCGGCTTTCCTCCTTCCGCAGAGTTTCGCATGGGCGGCACCGGTCTGAGCGGCCTCGCTCTTTCGGACAAAAAGGGCGCATGGCCCGTCGCCTACGCCGACGTGATGTATGTGGCGAATCCCATCACGCGCAAAGTGCAGGCGATCCAAATCACGCCCGACGGCTCGCATTTCAAATACACGCTGCTCGGCGATTTCATCCAGTCGAGCGACGAGTGGTTCCGCCCGATCGCCATCCACTTCGGCCCGGACGGCTGCCTCTACGTCGTGGACTGGTATAACAAAATCATCTCGCACAACGAGGTGCCGCGAAACCACAAGGATCGCGACAAGACGCGCGGTCGCATCTGGCGCGTGAAAGCAACGGGGCAGAAGGCTTTCGCGATGACCGATTTTATCAAGGCGACTGGCGAGCAACTGCTGGCGAAACTTGGCGGCGATTCGCTGAGGCAGAGCCATCTCGCGTGGCAGGCGATTGTGGATCGAAAGGACGAAAGCCTCGCGCCGAAGTTGCGCGCGCTCATTGGCGACAAAACAAGGTCCGCAAGCACGCGCATCGCCGCACTATGGGCGGCGGAGGGACTCGGCAAACTTGATGGCGCTGTTTTGAAGCCGCTACTCGCCGACGAAAACCGCAACGTGCGCCGCGAGGCGGTGCGTGCCTACGGCGAGATAAATGCCGCCGATATTGCGACGGCGCTCGTATCACTCGCGGAAGACCCCGACACGACTGTGCGCGCAGAAGTCATCCGCGTATGCGGTCGCATCGCCGGGCAGAATCCAAAGGCGCTCGCGCTCTGCGTGATGATGGGACGCGATTCGCTCTCAGGCGGCACCAACAAAAAGAGCCAGTTCAAAACGGGCGATATCTACGACCGAGAATTTGAACGTTTTCTCGTCCGCTTCTTTTTGGAAAAGCAACCGCAAGCTGTCGCTGCGTGGCTGGATTCGCCTGACGCTGCAAAACTCCCCGTCGAAAACCGCCTGCTCGCATCGCTCGCGCTGGAGCCGAAACTCAGCGCTACGCGGGTTGCCCAGCTTTTGCCGAAACTCACACGTCCTCCGGGACAGGAGGAAGTGATGCGCCTTGTGCAATTCGTCACCGAACCCGGAGTCGGCGAAGCGCTCACCGGCGCACTGACGAATCCCACCACGCGCCCCGCCGTTCTTGCAGCGTTGCTCGCCGCCCGCACCCGCCTCGACACCGCGAAGCTCACGCCGCTGCTCGCCGACGCCGCGAAAAACCTCCTCTCCGGAGACGATGCCGCACGCGAACTCGGGCTGCGACTCGCCACGGACTTCCGTCTCACCACGCTGGAGCCCGACCTCGTCGCGTTGCTCACTGGCAACTCACCAGCCGACCGCCAACTCGCCGCGCTCCGTGCGCTGCGCGAGATGGGCAGCACGCAAGCCGAGCTTTTCGCCAAGCTCTCCAAAGAATCCAAAGACGCAGCCATCCGCGACGAAGCGCTCAATGCACTCGCGCTTTCAAAAAACGAACAGGCCGGAAAACTCCTGCTCGGAATGTGGAGCACGCTGACTCCCGCACAGCGCCGCAGCGCGATGGATCGCCTCACGACTCAGAAACCTGGCGCGCAAGCCGTGGTCGCCGCCGTTCGCGCGGGCACCATTGCAAAGGCCGATCTCGACGGGCCAACGCTCGACAAGCTCCAGACCATCCTCGGCGACAACGCCGATCTCGCCGCGCTGATGAACGAACTGACCGCGCTTTTCCGCCCCGTGCTCATTCTCGACGGCAGCGACAATGCCTGGAGCGAAACCGGCATCACGCTCGACGGTCCGTTCACCGTGGAAACGTGGGTGCTGCTAAATCCGAAAGACCGCGCCATCGGCCCCGGCGACGGCATCCTCGGCGTTGCAGGCCAGCTCTGCATGAATTTCTTTGGCGGAACTTTCCGCATCTGGAACGGAGCCGGTGACTCCATCGTCGCAAAGAAGCCCACAGTCGCAGGTATCTGGACTCATCTCGCTGTCACGCGTGATGAAAAGGGTGCGCTGAAAATCTATCAAGACGGCACCCTCGATCAGGATCAAGGGCAGCCACTGCCGCAGAAATTCGAGAACGTCCGTATCGGACTCACGAATGGAAAAGGCGGGCTCGCCGGTGCGCTGAGCGAATTCCGAATCTGGAACCGCACGCGCACAGCAGACGAAGTCCGCAATGATTTTGATCGCAGCTACGAAGGCGTTGCGAAGCCAGCGGGCCTCGTCTTTTACGCACCCGGGGCCGGACCGTGGGGCAAACTTCAGAGCGGTGTGAAAGTCGCCAAGACCAGCGACTTCCCGCCAATCCTCACCACCGCTGAAGCCACTGCGCTCGATGCGAAATTTGCAAAATACCGCGCACTCGCCGACAAGCCCGGCGACGCGACGAAGGGCAAGACCGTGACGCTCGTCTGCCAAGCCTGCCACACCATCGCAGGTCAGGGCGGCAACCTCGCGCCAAATCTTTCCGGTGCAGGCGCGATGGGCGTCGAGGCGCTGCTTCGCAACATCATCACACCAAATGCCGCGATGGAAAACGGCTACCGCCTTTTCCGCGTGGAAATGAAAAGCGGCTACCTCGTCGAGGGCTTCCTCGCCAGCGAGGACAAGGACGCCATCATCCTCCGTGCGCCCGGCGCGCAGGATCGCCGCATAGCACGTGGCGACATCCGCGCTTCGCAATTCCTCCGCCGCTCGATCATGCCCGAAGGTATGCTCGACACGATGACGCCTGAGCAAGTCAGCGACATGTTCGCGTATCTCAAAACGCTGAAGTAACACCGCATGACTTTCACTCGATGCCTGCTCGCCGCTGCGTGCGTGTTTGCTTTTGCCTCCTGCAAGGACAAGGCGAAGGAGGAACGCAAAGTCGCGCTGCGTGATTTCATGCACGGCAACACCGGCGACGCCGAACTCGCCGCTGCGATGGAAAAGGCACGCGCGACAGTTGGTGAGTTTTTAGCCGCGCTGCAAAAGCCAGCGCAGGGGCAGAGCGGCTTCATCGTCCGTAAATCCTTCCCCACAAAAATCGCAGGGAAACAGCAAATTCTGCTCGTCAATTTCGTCACCTGCGACGGCACGCTCCTCCACGGCAAAGTGGACGACAATACTTCCCAGCCCGGCAGCGGCGTCCCGCCCGATGGTGTGGTCGCATTTTCACCCAACGAAATCGCGGACTGGATGTTCAACGAAAACGGCAAGACCGTCGGCGGCTATATGCTGCGCGTTTTCAAAACGAAGTTTCCCGAAGACTGGGATAAGGTGCGCTACGGGGAAAAGATTCAGTTTAAAGAATAGCGGAACGCAGCCCTTGCGCTGACGTTCGTGCAGGTCGTAATTTCACTGCGTATGAAATACAAACTCCTCGCCAGCCTATTCGCCCTCGCCACCACCGGCTGCTTCGTCCCTCACCCACCGCTCCCGCCCGGAGCACCAGTGCCGCCCCACCATCGTAACCACCGCTACCATCCCGGTTACTACAAACCGGGGCCACGTGTTTATACACCCGGTCCCGGCTACTACGCGCCACGCCACCGCGCTTACTATTACTAGCCTCAGCTCAGCGTTTCTTTTTTGAGGACGAAGCTGACTTTGTTTTTGCTGTCGTCGAAGATTTGGCAGGCGATTTTGCAGCGGTTTTTTTCGCAGGCGCTTCTTCCGTAGTGCGCTTCGTGAATGTGAGATAGATCACCATTTCGCGCGACTTTGTCGTCACCTTGCCGTCCTTCGATGTCTTGCTCGTGACAGGGGCCGTGTGAATGATGACCGTCCCTCCGTTCGTCGTGCTTCCCTCGAAATAAATTTCCCGCGTCGCGAATTCGACGGTGTTCACGCCGCCATCGCTGCGCTTGCCGTGCGATGCGCGGTCGGTCGCCTTGCCGGTGAAATGGATCGTCTTCTCTCCGAGGGTCGGTGTGACGTTGATTGCCACGCCCAAAGCCACGGCGTCTGCACCGGGCACAATCTCCTGCTGTGTCACTTCGATGGTCGCGCTCTTTCCGGGTGACGTAACCGCACTTGGCGCGCTGAGAACATCCACTCCTTTGATTTGATCCAGCTTTGCAGCGGTAGGCGGCACCTCCATTCCGGCGGGAATGTCCGCCAGTTTTGCGACGACTTCGATGGTCGTGGCTGCGCTGGCGTAGCAGGTGATGAGCAGTGCGAGACAAAAGTATTTCATGAATGAGTGTGTATGCAGAGGTGGGCGATTTTTACCAGCCACACGTTATTCGCGCTGCGCAAAAAAGAAGCCAGACGCTTCGCAACGTCTGGCTTCAGATTTTAGATGATCTTCCGGTTGTTTATGTCGGCAGGTTCAACTCGATGAGACCGAAGCCGCCATTTTTCCTCCGTTGCAGGATGTTCACGCGCTCGGTTTTCGAATTCATGAATACGATGAACGGTCGGTTGGCCGCCATTTCCAGTTGGAGCACTGCCTCGTCCACGAAGAGCGAGTGAACCGTGTATTTCTCCGAATGGAGATGCTTGGGCTCTGCCTCTTCGATTTCAAAGTGCTCATCAATGTGCAGCACCTGTTCCTCGATGTGCTGCGGCAGATGTTTGCGCGGACGATGCGAGCGCAGCATCTTGGTTTTATATTTCCGCATCTGTCGCGTAACTTTTGCGACGACTCCGTCAATCGCTGCATACATATCATCGCACTCCATGTCGGCTTCGATGGTGATGTGATTCGCACAATGCAGAACGATTTCCGCGCTTTGCCGGTGCTTGCTTACATCGAGGATGACGTGCACCTCGATGATGCGCGGGTAATCCAGATGGATGTGATCAATTTTGTTTTTTGCGTAGTCGCGAATCGCGTCAGTGACACTGACGTGGCGACCGGTGACTCGGATTGGCACATTAACGTTGGCTGTTTGCATGTTGTTTCTCCTTTGTTGTGTTTATTCTGGGTAAGATGAGCATCACATCGAAAAGTTTTCGCCGAGGTAAAGGCGACGCGCTTCGGGGTTGTTGATGAGAAAATCCTTTGTTCCCTGCATT
>JBEIQV010000031.1:0-18112 GCA_040376335.1 Verrucomicrobiia bacterium
GAACTACGGGAGGATCGGCGTTCCGATGGTTTGGATGTCGCGCGATCTTGAATGGACAAAGAATGGTGCAGATCTCAAGCTTGTTTGCAAGTGGGACTTCGCCAAGCGAGAGTATCGCTTCTGGAATGAGCTTCAAACCGAAGAGATCGTGAAGCGCGCCAGATGAGGGGGAAGTAGGGTCAGACAGATCATTTACACCCCGACCGACTGTGTTGGTGCATGGAAGTGGTGCGTGTTGTTTTGATGAAGGGCAGGATTGGGCGTTGAGCAGCGGGCGCGTCTGTGCGTGTATGGGCGGGTGATGTTTTCCAACCATCAATTTGCGATGTTGTTTCGGATTCCGGGCTTCGGGCTCCGGGCTTTGCCATGAACTCGGTCACGCCACGCATTTTCATCGCAGCGACGCAGCAGAACGACGGCAAGACGACGGTGGCGCTGGGGCTTTTCAATGCGTTGCGGAAGACGCATGGGCGCATCGGGTTCATCAAGCCGGTGGGGCAGCATTTTGTGGAAATCGAGGGGCACAAGATTGACGAGGACACGGTGCTCATTGACCAGACTTACGGGATTTTTGCGCCGCTGGATGCGATCAGCCCGGTGGCGGTGGAGCCGGACTTTACGCGCAAGTTCATCCAGCAGGCACACACGGATCTGCTGGTGCGCCGGATTCAGAATTCGTTTGACCGCGCGGCGTGGGAGAAGGATTTCGTCATCATCGAAGGCACGGGGCACGCGGGCGTGGGCTCGGTCTTTGACCTCTCGAATGCGCGGGTGGCGAAGCTGCTCGGCTCGAAGGCGATCATCATCACCGAGGGCGGCATCGGCAGGCCGATTGACGAGGTGGCGCTGAGTCACGCGCTCTTTGAAAAGGAGGGTGTGGAGGTGCTCGGCGTGGTGCTGAACAAGGTGCTGCCGGAGAAATACGATTACGTGGTGGAGTTCGCGGGGCGTGGTTTTAAGCGACTCGGCATCGAGCTGCTCGGGGCGATTCCGAGTGATGTGATGCTTTCACACCCGACGCTCGGACAGGTGTGCAAGGCGGTGAAGGGCGAGTTCATCAATGCGCGCACCAGTTCGCGGCGTCTCGCGCGCCGCGTGCTCATCGGCGACATGGAAACGGGGCATATGCTTTCGCATTTCACGCCCGGCACGCTCGTGATCACGCCCGGCGACCGCGAAGATGTGGTGCTAGCCGCAGTGTCACTCGTGGGCCAGCACGCTCGCGGGCTTTGCGGGCTGGTGCTCAGCAGCGACCTGCGCCCAAACGAGACTGTGATGCAGGTTTTGCACGACAGCGATCTCCCGGCTATCGCGTCGCCGCTCGACAGCTACACCATCGCGAGCCGCATCCATTCGATGACGATCAAAACACTTCCCGGCGACACGGAGAAAATCGAACGCATCCAAGCGCTCACGGAAAAGCACATCAACCTCGAGCGGCTGCTCGGGAAGTTGTAGGCGTTTACTACGACTGCCGTTACTGCTGCGGCTTGGGCTCGCCCTCGGCTGGCTTCGCTGGCTCGGGAGTCGCAGGTTTTGCGGGCTCTGGAGCAGCAGGCTTTGCTGCTTCGGGCGCAGCGGGCTTGGCAGCTTCGGGAGTTGCAGGAGGGAGAGGAGCAGCGCCGGGTTCGGGCTTTGGCTGAACGGCGGGAGTGGGTTCCTTTTTGATCAGAGCGTCCTTGATGGCGTCCTCGGTGGATTTCACATCGGTAGGAGCAGGAGTCACAGGCGTTAATTTGGCAGCGGCTTCCTCGGCGTCCTTCTTAGCTGCTTCTTGTTTGTCACGCTCGGCTTTCTCGGCCTTCGACTTCTCGATGAATTCAGTCACCTTCCCTTTGGTAGCTTTATCGTGAGTGCCGAGGATAGCGATAGTCAGGCAGAGCGCGAGAAAGATGCCACCGAGCCAGCGGGTGAGAACGGCAAGGACGTTGGTCGTCTGTGCGCCGAAGATGTTGCTCGCGGTGTCACCGCCGAATGCCGCGCCAAGGCCCTCGTTCTTCGGGCGCTGAAGCAACACGACGAAGACGATGAGGATGCTCACAATGACTGTGAGAACTTCGAGCAGACTATTGATGATGCCGATCCAATTCATAAAAAGGGCGCGGACTATGTGCGGCGGCTTTGCGGAAGGCAAATGGGAATTCCATTCATTTTCAAACGGCTCAAACCCGCAGTTTGATCAGCAAATCTCCCGCTTCCACGGCTTCGCCGATGCCGGCGAAGATTTCGGCGACGGTGCCGTCGGCGGGGGCGAGGATGTTCGTTTGCATCTTCATCGCTTCGAGCGTGGCGAGCTTCGCGCCTTTGGTGACGGCTTTGCCGACGCTTGCTTCAAATGCGGTGATCATGCCGGGGATCGGCGCGCCGATTTGCAGCGGGTCGTTGGCGGCGGCTTTGGCGCGGGACTTCACTTCCTTCGAGATACTCTTGTCCAAGACGGTGCTTTCGCGGGGCATTCCATTCAGCTCGTAGGAAATCACGCGGCGTCCGTCCTTGTCGGGCGCGCCGAGGTTGATGAGTTTGATGAACAGCACCTTGCCGTCCTCGATGCTTACCTGGATTTCCTCGCCGGGGCGCAGGCCGTAGAAAAACGCGGGCGTCGGCAGGCAGCTCACGTCGCTGTTTGCGGCTTGGAACTTCGCGAAATCGGCGAAGACCTGCGGATACATGAGGTGCGAGTAAAGGTCGTCATCGCTCGCCTCACGCTTGGTTTTTTCAGCGACCTCGGCTTTTACGTCCTTCAATTTCACGGGCTCCGGCTTCGTGCGTTTTACCTTCGCATTTCCCAAAACAGCTCGGACGACATCCTTCGGGAAGCCGCCCATCGGCTCGCCGAGTCCGCCGCTGAGCATATCAATGACACTCTCGGGAAATGCGATGCTGCCGGGTTCGAGGTTCACCACGTCGGCGGGCTGGATGCCGCGTGTGAAAAGGAACAGCGCCATGTCGCCGACGACTTTGCTCGATGGCGTGACTTTCACGATATCGCCAAAGATGTCGTTCACGGCGCGATAGCAGCGCGCGATTTCCGGCCAGCGGTGGCCGAGGCCCATGCTCGCGGCCTGCTCGCGGAGGTTCGTGTATTGGCCGCCGGGCATTTCGTGAAGATACACTTCGCCACTGCCGGTCTTCGGCGCGGTGTCGAAGGGCGCGTAGAAATTGCGCACGTGCTCCCAGTAGTCGGAAAATTCGTTGAGCGTATCGAGATCGAGGCCCGTCGCGCGCGGCGTGTTTTGCAGCGCAGCGACGACGCTGTTCATGTTCGGCTGCGAAGTGCTGCCACTCATGCTCGCGATGGCGAGGTCCACCACGTCCACGCCGGCGTCGCTCGCCTGGAGGACGGATGCTGCATTTACGCCGCTCGTGTCGTGTGTGTGAAAGTGAACGGGGATTCCGATTGCATCCTTCAGCGCCTTCACGAGCGCCTTCGCCGCGTAGGGGCGGCAGAGGCCGGCCATGTCCTTGATGGCGATCATGTGCGCGCCCATTTTCTCCAGCTCCTTCGCGAGCGAGACGTAATACTTCAGCGAGTATTTCGTGCGCTTCGGATCGAGGATGTCGCCCGTGTAGCAGAGCGCGCCTTCGCAAATGCCGTGCGTGTCCTGCACAGCTTCCATCGCGGCTTTCATGTTCGACAAATCATTCAGCGAGTCGAACACGCGGAAGATGTCCATACCGCACTCGGCGCTGTGTTTCACAAAGCCGGCGACAACATTCGCAGGATAGCTCGTGTAGCCGACGGCGTTTGCACCGCGCAGGAGCATCTGGAAGCAAATGTTCGGCACTTTTTCGCGAAGGGTGCGCAGACGGAGCCACGGGTCTTCGTTGAGAAAGCGCATCGCGGTGTCGAAGGTCGCACCACCCCACATTTCTAGGGAGAAAAGCTCGGCCGTGCGACGTGCGACGGCTGGTGCGATGGCGAGCATGTCGGCGGTGCGCACGCGTGTGGCCATGAGCGACTGATGCGCGTCGCGGAAGGTCGTGTCAGTGATGAGCAGGCGTTTTTGCTTGAGCGTCCACTCGGCGAATTTTTTCGGCCCGAGTTCGAGCAGGAGTTGGCGCGTGCCCTTTGCGGGCTGCACGCGACCGTCCCACTTCGGCAAAGGTGCGGCGGTGAGCGGCTGTGGCGGTCTGTAGCCTTTCGCGTGCGGATTGCCGTTCACGATGACGTTGCCGAGGAAGCCGAGCAGCTTCGTGGCGCGATCTCGGCGTTGTTTAAATTCAAAAAGCGCGGGCGTCGTATCAATGAGCGTGGTCGTCGCCGATCCGCTGCGGAACGTGGGGTGGTTGATCACGTTTTCGAGAAACGGCGTGTTCGTCTTCACGCCGCGAATGCGCATTTCGCGCAGCGCGCGGTCCATGCGATCCAGCGCAGTGTGAAAAGTCGCGCCGCTCGTCGTGATTTTCACCAGCAGTGAATCATAGAACGGCGTAATCACAGCGCCCGCGTCGCCCATGCCAGCATCGAGCCGCACGCCATAACCACCCGCGCTGCGATACGTGATAATCTTGCCGTAGCTCGGCGTAAATTTGTTCGCGGGATCTTCAGTCGTCACGCGGCACTGCACGGCGAAACCATTACGCTGAATTTTGTCCTGCGCAGGAATCGCGACCTCGTCGCTGTGTAGCGCGTGACCTTGCGCGATGAGGATTTGGGAGCGCACGAGGTCAATGCCCGTGATTTGCTCCGTCACCGTGTGCTCCACTTGGATGCGCGGATTCATCTCGATGAAGAACCAATCGTTCGTATCCAAATCGAGGAGGAACTCGACCGTGCCCGCGTTGTCGTAGCCGATCTCCTTCGCGATGCGCGCCGATGCGTCGCACAACTCGTGGCGCACTTTGTCCGGCAAGCCATAGCTCGGGGCAATCTCGACAACCTTTTGATGACGACGCTGCACCGAGCAATCGCGCTCGTGCAAATGCACCGCGTTGCCGTGACGGTCGCCGAGCACCTGCACTTCGATGTGCTTTGCGCGAGGGATGTATTTTTCCAAAAAGACCGCGTCGTTTCCAAATGCGCGCCCCGCTTCGCCCTGCGCTTCATCGAGCAGCGAGTCGAGATCGCCCGGCTTGTGGACGACACGCATTCCGCGCCCGCCGCCGCCAAACGCCGCCTTGATGATCAACGGGAATCCAATCTCCGCCGCGATTTTCAGCGCAACTTTGC
Source organism: Verrucomicrobiia bacterium (assembly GCA_040376335.1). GTDB lineage: Bacteria > Verrucomicrobiota > Verrucomicrobiia > Chthoniobacterales > Chthoniobacteraceae > SXWH01. The sequence continues at coordinate 5,171 of JBEIQV010000031.1, forward strand.
GGTCGCTCACCGGGTCCTCGGTGCCGGGCAGCGTGGGGATTTTCAATTTCTGCGTCAGCGCACGCGCAGCAACTTTGTCGCCCATCAAATCGAGCAACTCCGCTTTGGGCCCGACGAATTCAATCCCCGCCGCACGGCACGCCGCCGCGAACTTCGCATTTTCCGAAAGAAATCCGTAGCCCGGATGAATGATGTCCACGCCCTTCTCCTTCGCGAGCGCGACGATGCCCTCGATGTCGAGATACGCGCCGACCGGCCCCTTCCCCTCGCCCACGCGATAAGCCTCGTCCGCCTTGAAGCGGTGCATCGAAAACCGATCCTCCTCGGCGTAAATCGCGACGGTGCGCAGGCCCAGTTCGGTCGCCGCGCGCATGATGCGGATGGCGATCTCCGAGCGGTTAGCGACGAGCAATTTCTTCGCGTGTAAAATCGGGACGTTCTTCGTGGCAGTTTTTGCAGGCATGGAAAAGGGCGCGCCTTTTAAGGCACTAAACGCCCCGCGGCTAGTGCGGAGTTTGCACAGACCCAACTTACTCTCCGCTTGCACACGCACGGGCGGCGGTGCTTTCCCTATGGGCATGTTGTTGTGGCGCGAAAAAATTCCTGACTCCTGGTTGCCGAAAATCCGTGCGAACCTGCCGGAGGTGCTAGTGGATCATGCGCACTTGGAACGCAAGGCGGCGACAACGGCGTTGAACTTGGAAAAGTATGGCGAGTTGCACGAGCACGTTTCGGAGCTGAATGCGATTGCCATCGAGGAATTGCAGCATTTCGAGCTGGTGCTCGGGCTGCTGCGGGAACGCGGGATTCCGTTTAACTTTCCGAAAAAGAGCCCGTGGATTTCTGGAATGATGCAGGCGGTGCGAAAAGGACGGCGTGAACAGGTGATTGATCATCTCATCGTGTGCGCGCTCATCGAGGGGCGCTCTTGTGAGAAATTTCAAATCCTGTCCGAGGCGATCCGCGATCTGGATGCGAAGCTGGCGGATTTTTATGCGAGCCTCGTGGAGAGCGAGGGGAATCACTACGCGACTTATTTGATCATGGCGCGGCACATTGACCTCGCGGAAACGGAGCGACGGCTGGATTTCTTCCTCGATCTCGATGCGAAGCTCATCCGCGAGCCGAATCGCTGGGCGATGCTGCACTGAGGAAAAACTGACTACTTCAAAAGCGTCTCAAGCTGCGTCTGGCGGGCGCGCTCCTCGACGTATTGGCGGGCGAGGGTTTTTTGCGGCTTCACTGGGTGGATGAGTTTGCGTGACGGGATGGGGTAGCCGAGTTTTTCGAGCGCGAAGACGGCGGCTCCGCGCAGTGAAGCTTCGGGTTCGTCGTTGGGATAAACTGGCTGACCGAGGACGTTGGCGAGGCGCTGAAGGGAGCTGGGGGATTTCTGGATGCCGCCGCTGACGATGAGTTTTGGCGCAGTAGTTTCGTCTTCGGCGAGCAAGTCGTAGATGCGCGCGATGCGATGGTAGGTGGCCTCGGTGAGAGCCTGAAGAATGTCGAGCGCCGTGGTGCTTTGGCGGAGGCCGTGGATGGAGCCGGTAGCGTCTTCATTCCACATCGGCGCGCGCTCGGCGGTCCAAAATGGGAGGACGGCGAGTCCGTGCTGCGGGCCGGGACGTGCGGCGAGGGCGGCTTCGAGTTCAGGGCCGTCGGTGAGGCGAAGTTCGCGAAGGCACCATGCACGGAGGTTGCCGGCGTTGCTGACTGCGCCGCCGACGAGGTGGCGGTTCGCATCCACGCGATAGCAAAAAAGACCGAGCGGTGCGCGGGCATTTTTGCCACTGCGCATGACGCGGACAGCGGCGCTAGTGCCGACGTTGATAGCGGCGAGACCGGCTTTGGTTGCGCCGGAACCGAGGTTCGATGCTGCGCCGTCGCCAATGGCCGGGAACCACGGCACGTCCTTCAGCTCGGGAAATTGCGCGGCGAACGCGCCGTTGACCGGCGTGGGTTCGTCGCTGAGCGGGCGCATTTTTTCCGGTGAAAGATGCGTGAGACGGAGCATGGATGCGTCCCAATCGAGCGCGGCGGGATCAAAAAGACCAGTGCCGCTCGCCATGGAAAATGAGCAGTTTGCTCCGCCTGCAAGCTGGGTTTGGAGCCACTCGGCGGGCGACATCCATTGCGCGACGCGCTGAAAGAGTCGCTCGTCGTGCCGGTCGAGCCAGCGCAATTTTGCCGGCCAGAAACTCGCGCGCAACATGCAGCCGGTGCGGGCGTGGACTTCGGCCTCCTTGCGATCTTTTCGCAAACTCTCGGCGGCAGCGCGGCAGCGCGAATCGGCCCACGTGATGATACGTGTGATGGCCTCGCCCTTCGCGTTGCAACCAACGAGGCTGTGCCAAAAACTGGAAACCGCAATCGCACCGACAGGCCGTGTGCGAAGGAGCGAATCGGTGCGGCGTTTCGCCAGCGTCTCAGCGATGCACTTTCGCACCGCGCCGAGAAGCGCGCCGGGTTCAATTTCTGCGCCGCCCTCCGCCGACGTGAAAAGCGTGTAGCTTTGCTGCGCTGTCGTGCCGGGCTGTCGCTGCCCGGTGATGTCAAACAACGCGGAGCGCGCGGAAGATGTGCCGAGATCGAGCGAGAGAACAAGCGGCGTGGGCATGATGGGAATAACGGATGACGAATTTCGGCTTGCGAATGAAGCAGGAAATTCAGGAAACGTGAAGTTCTGGCTTCCTACGGCACCCGCCATTCGTCATCTATATTTCACAATCATGCCCGCCGAAGCCCGCATCACGAAACTTTGGACCCAGCAAAAAGGAATCATCCCCTTCCTTTTTCTCGCCTACGCCGCCTGGTTTTTGTGGGACGGCTTCATCGGCTACCCCCGCAGCAACGAGCGCTGGGATAAACACGAGGAGCTAAAGGCTGACAATGCAGCTTGGGAGAAATATTGTGCGGAGCGGGGATGGAAGACTGAGCCTCCGCACCGCCGTCTGGAGGACAAAGACATCCTCGGGCAGTTTGTCATTGGTGGAATTACAGGGGCGATTGGTCTTTTCGCGCTGATTTACTGGCAGCGCCAGCGTCGCACCGTGGTGCGCTCCGATGAGGAAGGCGTGACCACTCCCAGCGGAAAACGGGTGCCCTACACGGCGATCACTCACGTGGATAAAAGGAGGTGGAAAGCGAAGGGATTATCTACCGTTCGCTATACGCTGAATGGCGAAAACGGTCAGTTCACCCTCGACGATGCGAAACACGATCCAAAAGCCTTGGACATCATTTTAGGAGACATCGTCTCGCGTGGAACCGCAAAGGTGGAGGACGAGTAATTCGCGCTATTTTTTCTTTTGCGATGCCTCGAAAATGCGGACGCCGGTGATGTAATCGAGCGCGCGCTGGAGGACGATGTCGCGTGGCGGCGGCGGAAGCGGGCCTTTGGCTTTCAGCTTTTGCTGCTCCTGCATTGCATCGAATTCGGGATTTGTGCCGGCGACGAGCGCGGCTTCGTTCATGCGCGGGCGTTCTTTGTCGGCGACCAGTGGCGCAACTCCGGCGGTGAGTGCGGATACTAGGATGGCGTCGGTTTTTTCCTGCGGAAGCGCGATGGGAAGATCGGGTGTGAGACCGCCGGGGAAGACGGGCGAGTTGTCCGGCAGAGTGACTTCGCCAATGGCGACGCGGAGCACCTTGCCGCTCGGCAGCGGCAGATCTTCAAACTGCGCGGCTTCGCCCTGTGTCTGCTGCCCGACGATGTATGCGCGGACGTGCGTGCGCAGGACGGCTGCGATGACTTCGCCTGCGCCTGCGGTGTCGCCATCCACGAGCACGACAAGCAGGCCGCGCCAGCGTGGGTCTTCGCGTGACGTGAGGATTTCCTCGTCGTTCACCTTCGGTCGCTTGATGGAAAACAACACGCGCCCTTTCGGCGAAAAACGGCGCGCTACTTCGGCGGCGAGATCAAAATCCGTGCTATGCGGTGTTGCGCGAAGATCCAGCACGAGCGCAGTGGGCGGCTTCGTGGAAAAGTCGTCGAATGATTTGTCCATCGCCGCGATGTTTTCCAGCGTCAGCGCACCGAGACGGATGTAGCTCACGCCACCGTCGAGCAGTTCGCTTCGGAACGGGCTGGGCTGGTCGCTCTCGGTAGCTCGTTTTGCATAAATGCGCGCACCAGCACCGAGACGGTCGAGCACGCCTTGCACATTAGCGCGTGCGAGCGCTTGCTCACTGAGCACGTCGGGGCGGATGTAATTTTCGCGGAGCTTGTCCACGACTTTGCGGAGTTCATCGTCCGTTAAAGCATCCGCCGCCTCGCGCGATCCGAGCGGAAGACGTTGCTCCGCCTTTGGCTGAGGCGGCGTGATTTTCATCACGGGCTTCGCGGGCTCGACTGGCACCGGGGCAGCTTTCACCGGCTTCGGATCGGGCAGAATTTCCTGCGCGGAAACGAGCGCGGCGGTAAGCGCGAGGACGAGAGTAATTCTCATGGCGCGCCAAGATAGGCACACACCCAGCGAATTCCAAGCGGGCGTTCGAGCGTTCGCTCAAAGACCCTTCGCTCCGATGTCCGTGCGATATTGCGCGCCGTCAAAGGTGATTTGTTTCACGGCTGAATAGGCCCTGTCGCGGGCTTGCGCGAGCGTAGGCGCGAGGGCCGTGACGCCGAGCACACGACCACCTGCTGTCACGAAAGAATCGCCGCCTTTCTTCGTGCCTGCGTGGAAAACTTTGGCATCCGCCTTTTCCAAACCTGCGATCGTTTTTCCGCCCGCATACGCGCCGGGGTAGCCACCACTTGCCATGATCACGCACACCGCAGCCTCCGGCTTCCATCGCGCCGAAACAGCATCAAGCCGCTGGTCAATCGTAGCTTCGAGCAAATCCACAAGGTCGCTCTCCAGCCGCGTGAGCAACACCTGCGTCTCCGGGTCTCCAAAGCGGCAGTTGAATTCCAGCACCTTCGGTCCGTCCTTCGTGATCATGAGGCCGGGGAAAAGCATTCCGCGAAAATCCAGTCCGTCGGCGTGCGCACCTGCGACGAAACGCTCCAGCACTTCCACGCGCACCCGCTGCTCCAGCGCTGGCGGCAGCACTTTGTCTGCTGGGGAAAATGTGCCCATGCCCCCGGTGTTTAGGCCTTGGTCGCCATCGAGCGCGCGCTTGTGATCCTGCGCGCTGGGGAAAAGCAGGAAGCTCCGCCCGTCCACGAGCGCATGGATGCTGCACTCCTCGCCTTCGAGAAACTCCTCAATCACCACCTCCGCGCCCGCGTCGCCGAACTTCCGCTCCTCCATGATCTCGCGAATCGCAGCATCCGCCTCGGCGTGCGTCGCCGCGATGATCACCCCTTTGCCGAGCGCCAGCCCACTCGCCTTCACGACGATGGGCGTGTTCATTTTCGCAGCGAAAGCACGCGCTTCCTGCGCGGAGGAAAACTGTCCGCTCGCCGCCGTCGGGATGCCGTGGCGGAACATAAACTCCTTCGCAAACACCTTCGACGATTCCAGCCGCGCCGCGCTTTGTGTCGGACCGAAAACGCGCAGCCCTTCGCTTTGGAAACGATCCACGATTCCAGCCGCCAGCGCATCATCCGGCCCGACCACGGTCAGACCGATGCCCTCGCTTTTTGCGAACGCAACGAGTGCGTCGTGCTCGCTGATTTTGTGCGGCACACACGTTGCAACCTCCGCGATGCCACCGTTTCCGGGCGCGCAAAACACTGCGGTCACGCGTGGTGACTGTTTCAATTTCCAGCAAAGCGCGTGTTCGCGCCCGCCACTTCCAAGGACGAGGATTTTCATGCGAGGGCGCGGACGCTAGCGACACGCCCGCGTTCGGGCAAGATGCGCATCACTTCTCCGTGAGCGTGTAGGAGCCGTCCCAATCCGCAGGCGGCGGCTCCTGTGCGTAGCGGTCGCAGCGCGTGGCATACGTTTCACAAAGATAATCTTCCCCGCCGATGCGCACATTCACTGCGCGGAAGAGCGCGGCTGCCTCGGTAAATTTTCGCTCCACATAAAGCGCACGCGCTTTGTGGTAATCGGCCAGCCACTCGGGCGGCGGGATCGTCAGATCGCTGAGCGGGATGAAAATATTCACCGGCGTGTTCTTTCCTTTCACCCGCACGCAATCCGCGTGCCGATAGACACAGCGGTCGCGTGTGAGCACCTCGACGCTCTCGCCGACGAGGCAGTCGGTGTGAAATTGCTTCGTCGCCGATTCCAGCCGCGCGGCGAAGTTCACGCCATCGCCGAGCACGGTGTATTCGCGGCGCTCCGGATGCCCCACTTCACCGACGACCACGTCGCCGTGATTGATGCCCATTCCGATGCTGATGACGATCCGATCCTCGCGCTTGTCCCAGCCGGCATTCAGCGCACCCAGCGTAACACGCATGGTGAGCGCGGTGGCCACGGCGCGCGTAGCATCGTCGGCAAATCCGTTGCTGTGCGTGTCACCCCACGCAGCGAGGATCGCGTCACCAATGAATTTCTGCACGTTCCCCTCACGCTCCTCAATGTGAGTCACCGCGCGCTCGAAATATTCATTGAGCTGCCCGACGAGATTTTCTGGAGCCGCGTTTTCCGACCAAGTGGTGAAACTGCGGATGTCCGAGAAAAACACCGCAACCGGGCGCTTCTCACCACGCCGCGCGTGCTCAAACTCCTCCGCGTTCTTCAGCACCACCGCCGCGATGCGCTTGGAGACAAAGCGATTCAGCACCTTCCGCGTGTGCGCCTTTTCCCACTGCTCCAAGAAAAAGAGATAAATTACTCCAAACCCACCGGCACCCAATGCGCCGAACAGCCACGGCACAGTTGGAAACAAAAGGTTTCCACGTGAAAACGCGATTTGAGTGACACCGAATACGAGGCCTAGATATGCAGCTAGCGCAGCAATCTGAGCGAGTGGATTTCGGAGAAGAAGCACGATCAGCCCGCTACCTATTGCTGCTGCGAAAGCTAGTGCTGCAGACGTAAGGGGCGACACATCGGCAATGCGGCGGTTATCCAGAAGCGCGGCTGCAAGCTGTGAGTGAATCTCGACGCCCGGCATAATCCCAAAAGGCGTCGCGTGAACATCATGCATGATCTCTGCGATGGGGCCGTAAAACACGAGCTTGCCGCGCAGGATTTCACCGCCTGCGTAGCGAGGGCCAGCGCCGTGCAGGATGCGGTCTATGAAAATCTCCTCAACGGGTAGGTAGTCGTATGTATGAGGTTTGCCAGTGTAGTCGAGAATGTCGTGGTAGCGGTCTGGCTGAGTGGTGCCGGTGTAGATTTCAACGGCGCGCACCGCAAAGTGCGTGAGATCACGCGAGTCATCTTCAATGTTTAACTCACGCAGTTCCGACGTGCGAAAGTCGAAGCGACGTGTCACCGAATCCAGTTCTGGGGCGTAAAGAGCAAGGCCGCTAGAGCCAGAGCCGAGAGCTTCCGTAAAGCGTGGATGTGGGTGAAAAAAATTCACTGTGGTGGCGCCATGCTCATCCACACCGCGCTGAACGATAGACGCGAGCACAACACGACCAGTGTATTTTTTGAGTGTGGCGACCAATTCCTCGTCACCCTCGCGCTCGCTAGGCAGGCCGATATCAACAGCGACAGTTTTTGCACCTAGCTCAAACAACCTTTCTATTACCTTGGCGTGTGTAGGGCGCGGCCAAGGCCATGTGTTGTCGTGCATGAGTCTCACCGCTTCAGACTGCTTTGCGTAACCCTCAAGGGCTTTTTGATCGAGGCTGGATGATGTGATTCCAACGATGGCGATTTGAGGCGAAGGTCCTAAATTACCACGCAGCCGAAAGTGACTGTCGTGCGCCACACCTTCAACGCGACGCATCGTGTCTAGATTGCGAATTGAAGCAGAACCACTGATCAAAAAGCAAAGCAGAGCAAAACCAAGAATCGCTCCATAGCGGCCCTGACGCAGCCAGCGGAGCAGGGGTAGGCGGCCTTTCTGTGCGGGTTGAGGACTGGTGCTCATATCTTGCGCATGAATGCACCAGCGGGAGGGCGGATGTCACGCACGGAGCCGACCGGCGGCTAAGCGGGCTGCTGCTGCGTGAGGCAGTGGAATGCGCCGAGGCCCCAGATAAGTTCGCGGCAGTCTATGCCGATCACTTTGCGTTTGGGGAATGCGCGCTCGAGGATCGCGGTAGCCCAGCGGTCGCTGGCATCGGCAAACGTGGGCAGGAGCACCACTTTGTTGGCAATGTAAAAATTCGCGTAGCTCGCAGGTAGACGCTGGCCGTCGCGCATGAGTTTGCGAGGCATCGGCATTTTCAAAACCTGAAAGCGTGGCGTCGGGCCGTCTTCGCCTTCGTCTTCATCATCGCCCTTCTTCTTTTTGGATTTGGGTTTTGGCTCCTCGGTGAGCCCGGCGAGGTAGTCGTGATTCAATTTGAGCGGCTCGAAATTGTTGTCGCTCTCATCCTCTTCGTAGGCGCAGACGATTGTATCTTCGCTTACGAAACGCGCGATGTCGTCCACGTGGCCGTCCGTATCGTCGCCCTCGATGCCGTCGCCGAGCCAGAGCACTTCGCGCACGCCGAGAAAATCGCGCAGCTTTTGCTCGATGTCGGCCTGCGACAAATCGGGGTTGCGGTTCTGATTCAGCAGGCAGCTCCGCGTGGTGAGCAGCACTCCCGCGCCGTTCACATCAATCGAACCGCCTTCAAAAATCATCCCGGGATGCTCGACAGGCAGGCCGAGTTTTTCCGCAATGGCTGTGGGCACGTAGTCGTCGTCGTCAAAAGGCGGGTATTTGAATCCCCACGCGTTATAGTCCCAATCAAGGATCAACTTTGACGGCTCATCCTTGCGCGTCACGAAAATCGGGCCGTGGTCGCGGCACCAAGGTTCGTTCGTCGGGATGTGGTGAAAGGTGACATGCGCGTGCTTCGCGCCGATCTTTGTGAGGATTTTTCTCACATCCGCTTCGTGTGCAGCGTCACAGACGTTGATGTTCACCGGCTCGGAATCGGCGAGCGCGTGGACCATTTTCGCGAGCGCGGGCATCGCTTTGTCATACGCGCCCTTGCCGGGAAATGAGATACCCTCGCGGCGCGGCCAACTCAGCCAGGTCGCGGCGTGCGGCTCCCACTCTGCGGGCATCCGGTAGCCGCGTGCGGCGGGCGTCGGCGACGAATCGGGCGTCGGCGTCTGGGGAGCGTCGGGCGTTGGTGTGGTGTCGCTCATTTAATCAATAAATCGTTTCGTGATGTCGCCGTAGGCGTCTATGCGGCGGTCGCGGAGGAAGGGCCAGTGCGTGCGCTGAACATCGAGCGCTTCGAGGTCCACTTCCACGAGGAGGTTTTCCTCTTTGTCCACGCTGGCCTTTTTCAAAATCTGCCCCGCCGGATCTGCGACGAAACTCTGTCCCCAAAACTCCAGCCCCGGCCCGCCGTCTGGCGCTTCGTGGCCGATGCGGTTCACTGCGGCGACGTAACAGCCGTTCGCAATCGCATGTCCGCGCTGGATCGTCTCCCACGAGGAATGTTGCCGCGCGCCGAACTCCGCTTTTTCCGACGGATGCCAGCCGATGGCCGTTGGGTAAAAAAGAATCTGCGCGCCGCTGAGCGCCGTGATCCGCGCTGCTTCGGGATACCATTGATCCCAGCAAATGAGGACGCCGATTTTCCCGAATCGTGTCTGCCAAGTGCGAAAGCCGAGATCGCCCGGTGTGAAATAGAACTTCTCGTAAAAGAGCGGGTCGTCCGGGATGTGCATCTTGCGATAGCGCCCGAGCATTGAGCCGTCCGCATCGAGAATCGCCGCCGTATTGTGATACAGCCCCGCGCTGCGCTTCTCGAAAAGGGAAGCGACGATCACGACTCCATAATCCTTCGCCACTTTGGAAAGCACCGCCGTGCTCGGGCCGGGGATTTCCTCAGCTACGCCGAAGTATTTGTGATCCTCGATCTGGCAGAAGTAGTGACTGCGAAACAGCTCCTGCAAACAGATGATCTGCGCGCCCGACTTAGCCGCTTCGATGGTGCGCTCGACGGCGTGATCGAGATTCGCCGCCAGATCGGGACCGACGGCGGTTTGCACAAGACCAAGTGTGACTTTACGGGACGACATGAGACGTTGGCTCTACGAGCGTTTGTTTCTGCAAAAATGGAAGCGATTACTTCGCGGGTTCGGCGGGAACGATTTTGATGCTCTCTACATTTACGCGCTCCTTCGGCTTGCTCTCCTCGCCGCCGCGCGATGTGCCCACGGGCGTATCGCCGAGTTTTTTCAGCACGTCCTCGCCTTTGATGAGTTTGCCGAAGGCGGTATATTTACCATCGAGAAACGACGCCTCGCCGAGGCAGATGAAAAACTGCGAGCCAGCCGAGTCGGGGTTTGCCGAACGCGCCATGGAGATCACGCCGGCGACGTGTTTGCGGTCGTTGAACTCCGCTTTGATTTTGTAGCCGGGATCACCCGTGCCCCAGTCCGATTCGAGCGCGGCGTCTTTCGACTTCGGGTCGCCACCCTGAATCATGAAGCCTTTCACGATGCGATGAAACGCGGTGCCATCGTAAAAACCTTTTTTCGCCAGCGTGATGAAATTCTCGACGGTCTTTGGTGCGACATCAGGCCAGAACTCCACGACCATTTCACCAGCGGCTGTCTTGATGACGGCAACTTCCTTTACAGCAGGCGCGGCGGGCTTGGCTTCATCGGCGGCAATGGAGTGCGCACCGATCACAGCGACGGAAAATAGAGCAGCGAAGATTTTTTTCATGCGGCGAGAAATACACGCGAGCCCGTTTCTGTCACGCGGAGAAATCACACAAAGCACTACGCGACTGCGCTCAATTCCTGCGCGATACGTGAAGGAAGCGTGAGTTCGAAAGTCGTTTCGCCGGGGCTGCTGCTGTGATGCAGCTTGCCGCCGAGCTGCTGCGCACAGCCGATAGCGACCGTTAGGCCGAGGCCGGCGGAATGTTGGTTGCGCTTGGTCGTGTAGAAGGGCGTGTAAATTTTCTCCGCGCTGTCCATCGGAATCCCCGCACCGTCGTCGGTGATGCTGATGTTCAGCCAGTTCTCCGGCTGCTCGCTTTCCGCATGAAAAAGCTCGCCCTGCACGCGGCCTTCATTCGCCGTGACGCGAATGGTAACGCGGCTCTTTGCAGCTTCGCACGCATTGCGAACGAGTTCAGTCAGCGCAAGGCGAACACGGGAGGCGTCCACCCAGACACGCGGGAGATCGTCGGCGCATTCAATCTCGATACGAACACGCGGGGGGCATGAATTTTCAAAAGTTGGGCGGAGCTGGCGGAACATGTCGGCGAGACTGATCTCGCGCCAAACCGAGGAACTGGGACGGGCGAGCGAGTTGGTGCGCTCCATCAAGTCCGTGGCCGCGCGCGCGCCGTCCTTGATTTTTTGCAGTCCCTGTCGCGCGACCGGGTCGAGCTTTTGGTCATCCATCAACAGGCCGAGGTAGCCGTGGAAGAGGGAGAGAATGTTATTCATCCGGTGGGACAGCCCGCGAACGAGTTGGTCTTGAAAGTCGGAGGTGAGAATTTGCATATCGGTTGGGCTAACTTTGCAAAAGCAGGGGGTGTGCGAGGGGCGCAAAAAATTTAAGTGGGCGTCAGAAAACAGGCGCGTGCGTCGTTACTTCGCCGGCCGTCATCCGCTGGAGCGTGCCGTCCCCGAGGCGGAGGAGGAGGTTATCGTCGGCATCGAGCGACTCGGCGGTGCCCTCAAAATGCATCGCACCCGAGTGGAGGCGCACCCACGATCCAAGCAATGCACTGCGGCGGGTGGCTTCAGCGAGGATACTGGGGAAATTTTGCGCTACATCGGCGATGCGGGAGGAAAGTTCCTGCAAAATTGCGGCGGCGAGCGCGGGGCGTTCGATGCTGCGGCCTGTTATTTGGCGGAGTGATGCGGCACGCTCGGCGATCTCGGGCGGAAAATCGGTTTGATTCACATTCACGCCGATGCCAGCGACGACGAACGGAGTGCCGGAATCGTCGCTTGCGCTTTCAATCAAGATGCCGGTGACTTTTTTTCCAGCGACGAGAATGTCGTTCGGCCATTTTAACTGCGCGGGGATGCCGGTGAATTGTTCGATTGCCGCAGCGACAGCCACACCGGCCCAAGTCGTGAGGCGCGGCCAGTGTGCAGTCGGCAACTCTGGTCGCAGCAACAACGAAAACCACAGCCCCGCGTGATCCGCAGAATCCCAGCGCCTGCCGAAACGCCCGCGCCCAGCCGACTGCCGTTCTGCAAAAACTGTCAGCCCGCCCGCGTGCCCCTGCCTGCCGAGAAGCGATGCAACGTCGTTCGTAGAACTGGTTTCGCTAAAGACGAGAATCTCGCGAGCGAGCGGGCAGTCGCCGAGGCGCGCGTGGAGGTCATCGGCGATGAGACGATCCGGCGAAGCGAGCAGGCGACAACCGAAGCCGGGCTTGGTTTCGATGTCGAAACCCGCAGCGCACAGACGGGCAATTGACGTTTCGATTTCAGCGAGTGGCACGCTGAGTTGCCCTGCGAGATCACCGGGCAGCATATGGACTCCAGCAGTGCGTAGCGCGACGAGCAAGCGAGCGTCGGTGGTCATGCGCGCACGAGATCGAGCGAGTAATCAATCGCAGGGGCCGAATGTGTGAGCGCACCAACGCTGATGAAATCCACGCCGGTCGCGGCGATGGCGTTCACTGTCTGCAAATTCACACCGCCGCTTGCTTCCAGCAGCACGGGACGATCACCGCGTAGGCGCACAGCCTCGGCCATTTCCGAAAGCGAAAGATTATCGAGCATGAGCACGTCCACGCCTTCGAGCGCGAGGAAGTCACACACTTGCACCAGCGATTGCGCCTCGATCTCCACGCGCACGCCGGGCCGCGCTGCGCGGAAACGACGGATGCTTTCCTGCAAATGCGCAGGGCTCGCGTCGGCGGCGTAGTGGTTCTCCTTCACCATCGCCATGTCGAACAACCCGAAGCGGTGATTCGTGCCACCGCCCGCGACGACC
>JBEIQV010000151.1:0-7988 GCA_040376335.1 Verrucomicrobiia bacterium
AAGAGGCCGTTGATGGTGAAGTCGCGGCGCTCGGCATCGGTCTGCGGGTTGCTGAAGGTGACTTCCGTGGGGCGACGACCATCCACGTATGCGCCGTCGCTTCGAAAAGTGGCGATTTGAAAGTCGTGTCCGTTTTCGTGGACGACGATGACGCCGAAATGCGCGCCGACGGCGTAGGTGCGCGGGAAGAGCGCCTGCACTTGCTCGGGGCGTGCATCGGTGGCGATGTCGTAGTCATGCGGTTCGAGGCCGAGGAGCATGTCGCGCACGCTTCCACCGGCATAGAGCGCGCTGTAGCCGGCCTCGCGGAGGCGGCTGACGAGAGAACGTGCGGTGGCTTCAAGTGACATGGCTGCGAAGTTAGCCAAATACCCCGGCACCTGCGCGAGTGAAATGCCGGAAAAAGAAGAAGGCCGGAGTTTCCTCCGGCCTTCGACTGTTTGAATTTTTGAGAAGCGAGCGACTCAGGGGTTCTTTTTCTCGTCCTTCTTCTCCTCTTTTTTGTCGTCCGCCGCGGCTGGAGCGGCAGGTGCCTGATCGTTGGAGGCGATGCCGTAGGTCTTAACAATGAGTTGAGCGTCTTTGTCGCCGTCTTTTGCGATATCCAGAAGGTCTTTCATGATCTCGCCGAATTGTTTCTGCGTCTGCTCGGCAGTGGCTACATATTGTTTGTTTTGCTCCAGCGATTTCTCGTTGTTCGCACGCTGTTGCTTAAGAGCTTCTATTTGCTCCTTATTGTTTTTGTTCTGCCATTCAAGGTTCTCCTTGGTTTGCTTTGCTCCGCCGATATTCAGTGCAAAAAACAGCGCGAAGGCGAGGGCAATCAGCGTGAGCGGGAGGTGGATGCTGAAAAACGGGTTTTGATTTTCTTGGTTGTCCATTGTGGTGAGAAATTAGGGTGCGGGTGTGGTTGCAGGAGCGGCTGCTCCGCCTTGCTGGGCTTTGAGCTTCTCGGCCTGCTCGTCAATTTGCTTCACTTGCTCGGGCTTGAGGATGAAGCCGTCGAGTTTCTGACGGATGAGAATTTTCTCGAGTTTATCGTTCTTATTCTTGGCGGCGAAATAGCCGATGTTGGTGAGGATTTCGCGACCCAGCTTCTGGGCGATATTCGCGCCGGTCTGGATGATCTGCTGCTGGCGGTCGCCTTCCTGCTTCTGGATGGCGATGGCCTGACTGAGACTTTGAATCTCCTGTTGTTGCTTGAGGATGTCGCCAGAGATTTGCTGGTTGGAACGGCCTCCATTGAAGTAGAGGACGCTCACAGCAAGGCAAATAACGGCCATAACGGTGGATACGAAGAAGGGGATGTTTTTCATTTGGGCGCGGATGTATCGGCTTGGGCTGGAATGCCGTCAAGGATTTGTAACGGGAAATTTCGGCTTATTGTTTGCACTACTGCTCGCGCAATTTCACACCGAGGATGATTTTTTGCGCTTCGGGGCGGACTCCGACGAGTATCTGGCGATCTGCCTCCTGCGAGGCGGTGGTCGCCATTTCCTCCACTGGGAGGACGACGGTGGTGACGGGGATGCACGATGGTATCTCAGCCGCATGGTCCGCGAGGGCGAGGATGCTGAGCTTGGAGGCGAGACCCTTTGCGTGAATACGGGCTGCGAGTCCGCAAGCGGCGGCTTCACTGAGTGCAAAAACGGCGCTGGGTGCAGGTGTGCGGGCGAGCAGGGAGTCGAGAGCGGCGACGCCTGCCTCAAAGCTGAGGTCGCCTTGGAAAATGTTTTGTGCCGCGATGCTGAGGCCGAGTTCCACCGATGCGTGGCCAATGGCGCTGTTCAATTCCGCCAACCGGGGCTCGGGGTTTCCGAATGGTCCACCGACGATAGCCACTTGCTTGTGGCTGTTCTTCACGAAATGCCCGAATGCAAGACGAGCGGCTGCGAGATAGTCGGGGACGATGCTCGTGGTGCCGGTAAGTTGCGTTTCGTGGCCGAGGATGATGATCGGGTAGCCACGGCGCTGCGTGATTTTGCAAAGCGATGCATTCGCTGCGCCGATGGCGATGAATTTGGAACCCGTGCCATTCTTCAGCGGCGGCGGGAGGCTTTCGTCATCCACGGTGTATTCGCGCGCTTCGTCGTAAAAGGAAACCGTGATATTGCGCTGCGGTGCTGCGGCGATTACGGCACCGGCCACGCGGGCGACGAAGGGATTCGCCAGACCGCCGGGCACTTTCGTGGAGACGAGCACGCAGGTGTCGCCGAGTTCGGGATACATGCGGACGACGGCGCGCAGATCGTTCGGCACGTAGTTCATCTCGCGGCAGACTTTGAAAACGCGCTCGCGTGTTTTTTCGCTCACGCGAATGCCGTAGTCGCGATCGTTCAGCAGCGAGGAAATTGCACCCTGCGACACACCCGCCGCTCTGGCGATGTGCGCCATGGTGATGGGTTTTGACAGGCCGACGCTGTTGCGCACGGTCCGTGGGTCTGGAACTCCGCCGCCCTGTGCGGGGGAGTCTCCCTCTGTGGGCAAATTCATGACCTGCGTATAAGCGGGTCTCAGAGGTAAAAAACAAGAGCAAACTTGGACTGAGCGATGAAAAAGTCGTGCGCTGCGCCAGTCGCGAAGATTGTCGCGCGGGCTTGCAGATTGCGGCGCTCACTGCGAGAGGGAGGCGATGCGAACGGCAAATCTCACACATGGCGTCCACTCACGCTGATTCCGCAGGCACGCGGCGTCATGCGTGGCGTCCTCGAATTCTCGTCGTGCTTGCGCTGCTCGTCGGCGCGGTGTGGGCGGGATGGACGATCCGCCTCGAAACCGAGTTGCTCGCGCTGTTGCCGCAGGATCTGCCGAGCGTGCGCGGGCTGGACAGCTTTCAACGGCAATTCGCAAGCGACCGCGAAGTGCTGCTCGTCGCGGATGAAACGATGCCCGCAGCGGAGCGCGAGGAGGCTTTCAAAAAAATCAAACCACTCCTCGCGGCGCTGCCCGGCGTGGAATCGGCGGAGGCCACCGGCGGCGAGTGGCTGAAATCCGCACCGCAGCTCGCCGCGTGGGCCGTCTGGAATCTCCCGCCCGAGCAATTCGCCAAAGTCACCGCTGCACTCACGACGGAGCGCGTGAAACAGCGTCTCGCAGAACTGCCCACGCTGCTCGCAGGCGCGCTCGATGCGGAGGAAATGGCAAAACGTCAATTCGACCCGCTCGCATTGCTCGATGCACTCGGCGGCGGCGATGGCGACGGCGGTTTTCAATGGACGGAACAGCCCGTGAAATCGTTCACCATCACCGCCGCGCAACCGCTCATTGCATTCAAGGACTGCGCAGATTTCTGCAACGCCATCCAGTCCACCGTGCAGCGCGCATTGCCGGGCGAAAAGCGGCTGCTCCTCACGGGACGTCCCGCTTTCACCGCTGAAATTTCCACGCAAATGCGCCGCGACATGATCCTCATGATGACCGTCGCGACCGTGCTTGTGAGTGCGGCGTTCTGGGCGTTTTACCGCACGGTGCGTCCGCTCGGCTGGATTCTGCTCGGGCAATTTCTCGCGCTCGGCGTGGGCCTCATCGCCGCGCGGATCGGCGCGGGTTCGCTGAACGTCATCAGCATGGGATTCGCCTGTATTCTTCTCGGCATCAGCATGGACTACAGCATCCTCGTCTATCACCACTTCGCCTCGCCGCTGCGCGAAGACCACGCTGTGTGGGCGCGGCTGCGGCGCGGGATTTTGTTCAGTGCCGCGACGACGTCTGCCGCGTTTCTCGTGCTCGCATTTTCATCCATGCCGGGGCTGCGCCAACTCGCCATCCTCGTCGCCTCGGGGCTGCTCGCATCGGCGTGGTTTGCGACATGGCTGCTGCCTGCCGCGTGGGCCACACGCATTCCAAAGCCCCTGCCCTTCCTCCAGCGCGCCAGCGACGCAATGGCCGGGACGATGGAACGCCGGGGCCGCCTGCTGCTCGCCATCGCACTCATCGCCGCGCTGCCCGTCGGCTGGCAGCTCCTCCGCAACCCCGCCACCTACTACGCGCCCGATCTGAACAACCTCCAGCCCGCGACGAGCGCCGCATTTCGCGGCCAGCAGATCCTTGTGAAAAACGACCCGTCTTTTCGCGATGCCATCTACATCGTGCAAGCGCCCACATGGGACGCCGTGAAACGCGCCGCCGATGAAATCTCCGAGCGCGTCGCACCCGGTCGCCGGTCGCCCATGAACGGCTTCCTCCCCTCCCCCGCGCATCAAGCCGCCAACCGCGCCCTTTGGCCCGCATCCACCGCCCCGCGCCTCCGCACCGCATTCACCGAAGCCGGACTCGGCGCCGAGTGGAGCGACGCCACCGTGGCCTTCGCCGAAACACTCGACCACGCCGGCAGTGGCGACGCCTTCCGCGCCGTCGAACCGCTCCTTTCCAAACTCCGACGCGAACAAAACGGCCAGTGCCGCGCAATCGTCCGAGTCCCCGATGCCGGGGAAAATCCCGTCCCCGCCGCCGGACTCGCCATCGCCGGTGCGGACGTGATGCCCGTGAGCTGGGTCGCCCTCAAAGACGAACTCAACCGCACCTCCACCCACGACATGGGCCGCCTCGCCGGATGGGCCCTCGCCGCCATCGTCATCCTCTGCGCCTTCGCCCAACGTTCCCTGCGCATGGTCCTCCTCAATTTCGCCGCGCTCGCCATCTCCCTCCTCCTGCTCGCCGCATTACTCGCCATCACCGGCACACAGCTCAGCGCGCTCTCCCTCCTCTGCGTCCCGCTGCTCCTCGGCCTCGTCATAGACTACAGCCTCCACGTCCTCATGGCCCTCGAACACGACCACGGCGACTTCCGCCAGCTCTACGCCCACATCGGCGCGCCCATCCTCCTCACCGGTCTCGCCTCATGCATCGGCTTCGGCGCACCCATGCTCACCAGCCAGCCCGCATTGCAAAACTTCGGCCTCGTCATGGACCTCGGCATCCTCTCCGCCGTCACCACCTGCCTCTTCCTCCTCCCCGTCCTCGCCCGCCTCACCGCGCGGCGGGGAAAGTAGCGCGCATTCCCAAATCTCATCCCATTCAAAAAATGAAAGGGCACATGCGACACCGCATGGACTTTGATCTGTCAGCCATTGCTGGCGAATAGAAAAAGAATCTGCCGCTCATCGTCGTAAGCGAACCAATATTGCCACAGCAGAGCGTGACACTTAACGCTGTCGAAATGCCGTAGCGCAGCAGCCTCCCACCATGCTGGAATCTTAGCCCTGCCCTGCGGCGAAGTAGTGGCGAAGCCGAATGGACACAAACCTAGATCGTCACGATCATCGGAAGTAATATGATCTCCTTTTACACCAAGCACTGACTGCTTCAGTTCTCTAAAGACATCGGGAGCAATTCGAATCCGATAAAGTGATATGTGGTCCCGAAAGCCGTTTACCCATGCGTGCTCGACGCTTAAAGGAGGTAACGCCGACCAACTGAAATGCTCCCCAAGTTCTTTGTTTAAAAAAAGTCGCTTCTCTTCAGCAGGATATTCGGTGCCAAATACCACCTTCTGATAACTGTGAACTAAGGAATAGCACCCCAAGACGCCCAAAAGGAAAACGCTGCCGAAAATTAGTTTCGTTTTGGAGATTTTACCTCGGTTTTTCATACTCCAGAGTGTCGCATTCACCGACGTCACGCGCAACACCCACTGCGCGGCTTGCCCTTGCGTGGCGCAGGGCATAGAGAGGCGGCGGTGAACGAACCGCCTCCAGCAAAACACCCCCTCTTGCGCCTACTGCGAAAACCTTTGTTCTGGGCGCTCGCTCTCTTCCTCGCAGTCTGCGGATACCAAGCGTGGCGCGTCCATGATTACCGTGCCGCAGTTGATGAAGCCAAAAGACTGGGGTTTGAGTGGGAGGCCGAGGAAACATTCGATCTCATCCGGCGGGATTGGCGGGCAGCACTGCTCAAAGAAACTCGGGGACCGCACGAGCGTGTTTTACGTATAGAACCTTCGCTCGATCCGAGAGGAGTTTTCGACCTTGGACGCTACCGCGACCTGATCCACCGCCTCCGCCCGACGCAGTTGTTTTTTAGCGGATCACAATTGTCCGGCAATAAATACGACAGTAGTAATTGGTTGCAATCTTGCGGTGACAAAGTGTTGAAGTCATGTTTTGCGAGTAATTCATGGAGAGGTATTTTCTCAAAAGGTTGAACGCTCAGAAGTTGCAAAGTTCTGTGCAAGGTGCCGGGCAGCGCAAGCTGCTTGTGGAGAATGGCGACCATGAGGTAAACGGCCACCGCAATCCAGATTTGGGTCTTCACTGCGTTGGGGCTGGTTCCGTAGTAGTGCTGGATGCGCAGGTGGCCTTTGTTCCAGCGGAAGAACAACTCGATGCGCCAACGCAGACAGTAGATTTGGGCCACGGTCAGTGCTGGGATTTGGAGATGGTTGGTAAGAAAGTCCAAGCTCCGGCCCGTTTCGGAGTCGAAGTAGCGCACCTTGCGCAGGAGCACGGGAAAGGCTTGCCGTGCCTTGGCCAGCGTGGGTTTGTCGATCTGGTCGCTGCGCACACCAGCAGGGTAATCTACCGGCAGTGAACGCTGGCAGGAGAAGCGCAGGTTGTCCTTGGCCCGCGTGACGAAGAACGCCCCGCCAGCGGCGATCCGATGCAGCCGTTTGAAATCCCTGTAGCTGCGATCCATCACGTAAAAGGCATCCGGCTCAAAGAGGAGTTCGTCCAGCCAGAGCACATCGTGCTGGCGTGCGCGGGTAATGTAAATGCAAGTCGGGATCGGGCCGCGCAGATCGATCTGCGTATACATCTTGATCCCTGATTTGGTCCTGCGGAAGTCGGCCCACGGGAACAGGGTGAACGAGAGATCTATGGTCGTGGAGTCCAGCGCATAGATTGTGTTTACCAACTCCTGTCCAAGGTCTTTCCCAGCATAGAGCGCCCTGGCTTTGCACATGAGATTTCCGGCCAGATCCTCCCACAGCCGACAGTCGCGCTGTTCGTTGATGTCGGCCAAGGTGGACTTGGCGTCGGGCTCCCGAAAACCCAGATGATAGAGCGCCTCCAGCTTGGCGTTCAAACAGATCGCGATGTCGCGCAGCCCTTCGGGCCAGATGATTTGCTGGCGGCAGCCAAAATGCCTGACGCGCGATTCCGCATCGTGGCGCTCGACCAAGCGGGCGAGGGTCTTGCCATCTACCAGATCGAGGACTTGGGAAAGAATATAGGGACCGGAGTTCATGGGCCGGTACCGTCCACGGAGCCACTCCGAAATTCAAATGCGTGACATCCATTTTTATGCGCAACTCACGCAAACTTCGCTGCTAACAAAACACCGACCGCGCATCAACCGGACACCCGTGTCACCATCCATATGCTATCCACATCCACTCGCACGTCGTTTAGCTGCATACGATCGGGAAAGGTGCGCATCAAAAACGAAAGATGTCCGCTCGGCGATAGAAGGAATTTCATCGCTCCTATCGACCGCCTTTCCACTCCAAATCTTAGGTTCCCGGTCGTTTACCCACTCACTTTTCACCCGCAATCCTCATCAATCCTTACTCAGGGGCGTTTTTCAGGAGCGACTACCTACCCTGCGCAATTTACGACTACATTTAAAAATAGAAAGCCCCGTTCTCTGTATTAACAGAAAACGGGGCGTAACTCTGGCGACGTCCTACTTTCGCACGACCTATAGACGTACTATCATTGGGGCTGCAGCGTTTAACTTCCGTGTTCGGAATGGGTACGGGTGGTGCCGCTGCGCTGAGATCACCAGAAATCTAATATGAAAATATCAACTCAGATTTCTAGCGACAATATGTCAGAGTTCTCTGACATCTGCATACAGGGTATATTTGTCATTAAAAAACGACAATACATAAGTTTGTAAAGAAAAAATCAAGCCAAACGAGTAATTAGTATCACTAGGCTGAATGTGTTACCACACTTACACCTGAGACCTATCAACGTGGTGGTCTGCCACGACTCTTCAGGGAAAGTAAATCTTGGGAAAGGCTTGGTGCTTAGATGCTTTCAGCG
>JBEIQV010000417.1:0-1936 GCA_040376335.1 Verrucomicrobiia bacterium
GCGCCTTGTCCTGCCACTCGGCGACTGGATTGCGCTCGATGGCCATGCGCGCGGCGTAGCGGATGTAGCGGTCGGGGCTGCGCAGATGCGGCCACGCGAATGTGACAGCCGCAGGGTCTTCCTTCACATTGAACGCCTCCAGCTTGTGGCGCAGCTCGCGCGCTTCGCTGCCATCTTTGTCGTGAAGCTTCGCGGCTGCGAGTGGTGCGGCGGCATCTTTCCCCGTGTAGGTCACGCGGTAGAGATCGGCCTGAGTGCTGCGTCCGCCCGTGGTGAAATAGAGCGCGCCGTCATCGCCGATCAGCACGTCGGTGAGATTGAGCGGCGTCTTGCCCGACTTGGCTTTCAGTGATTTCGGCGCGACGAAATTTTCCCAAGTGCCTTTGTAGCCTGCGCCATCCGGCGTCAGGTGAACCGCCATCAAACGCCCGTAAGTCCAGTCGCAGATGTAAAATGCCTTTTGGTATTTCGCGGGGAATTTCGCACCCGTGCCGAAGACCACGCCGGTCGGGCAGCCGAGACCGATGTTCACCGAAGCCGGCAGACTGTCCGCATAATACTCCGGCCACTTCGCGCCGCCTTCGCGGAAACCATGGTCCCCGCCGCGCACTGCTTGAAAGACGCGCACAGGCCGATACCACGGAGCGCCCCAGTCCCACTCCATGTCGCTGTCAAAACCGAACAGCTCTCCGTCTGCATTGAAGGCGATATCGTAGTTGTTGCGCTGCCCTGCGGAAAATAGCTCCGCATTTTTCCCGTCGAGATCCATGCGCACGACGTAACCGCCCGGCGGTTTCGTGCCCGCGCCGAAACCATTGCCGTCCTCGATGCGCTTGAGCGCAAGATCGTCGGCGTAGTTGCGATGCGGCGAACTCGGCACGAGATCCTTTGGCACGCCGGTGAAGTTGCCGTTCACCGCGTAGAGCATTTTGTCCGCACCCAGCACGAGTGCATGCGCGCCGTGTTCGCCCGAGCCGCCCTGCCACTCGCGGAGAAACTCCACATCATCGAAGCTGTCGTCGCCTTTCGTATCCTTGCAGCGATACAGCGCGAAGCCCCGGCTGCCCTTCCCGCTGAGGTAAAGCACATCGCCAACGAAAAGCATTCCCATCGTCTCACTCACCGGGATGCGCAGGATTTCCTCTTTCACGCTCTTCCCGTCCTTGATCGTCACGCGCGTGATCGGCTGTCCGCTTTGAGCACCGAGCAGCAGACGCCCCTTCGGATCCTTCGCCATGCAGATCCACGAACCATTTTTCACTCCGCTCGCATTTGCCCGCAGCACGTGCTCGATTTTGAAACCCGGAAGCGTGTCCAGAAGGTCGCCGGGATTTTCCGTAAGAGCACTCGCAGGCGCTGCTGGCTTCGAGCCATCCGCAGGCCCATAGACCGCTTTTAGAATGACGAGCTTCTGCCCCGCTGGCGCCGTGATCTCGATCTTCCCGCCCTCCGCCGCATCGCGCGAGAGTTTCTCCGCCCCGATGGTGTATTCGACGCGCAATTTCTTCGGCACGCCCAGCGCTGTGTCGCCGAATTTGTCATTGCTCGCCGTGATGGAAAGCTTCCCGTCCTGCACCGCTGCGGCGACTGCCGCCGTCACATCCGTCGGGTCTTTCGCTGCGAAAGCAAAATCCAGCGTGACAAAACAACCAACTGCAAGCGCCAGTATCGAAGTCTTGAAACGAAACATGGAGAGGGAGCGGAGTGTATGATTATTCACAGGCGTAATTTGCGGATGAGTTGGATGGGACTTGGTCATTGAGTTGTGTAAAAGGATCGGCGTTTCATTCATTTGAGGATTTAAAACACGAAGTTGTCGAACAAGTTGTCGCTGCGGAGACCAGAATTCCGAATATTTTCCTCTATTTGAATCGGTGGATGATTTCGCGCTTTCTCTTCAACTTTGACTGTGGAGAGTGCGACGTGCGCCAAAGTA
>JBEIQV010000223.1:0-5729 GCA_040376335.1 Verrucomicrobiia bacterium
AACGAGGCCATCTGCAAAAGGGAAAAATGCGTCGGAACATACAGCGCTTCCTTTGAGCGAAAGCCCCGCATCCTTGGCTTTGCTCACGGCGATGCGCGAGCTGTCCACGCGACTCATCTGTCCCGCGCCGACGCCGAGCGTGCGATCCTTTGCCGCATATACGATGGCGTTGGATTTCACATGCTTGACCACTTTCCAGCCAAACTCCATCGCGGCAAGTTCGTCGTCGGTCGGCTTTCGCTCAGTCGCAACGTCTCGTTTTTCGTCGGCGTAATTGTCGCGGTTTTGAACCAGCACGCCACCGGCGATACTGCGGATAACGAGGTCGTCCTTTCCTTGCGGCTCCGACACACGACGAAGTTGGCGCATGAGGCGGAGGTTTTTCTTTCTTTGCAAAAGCGCACGTGCGTCCGGTTCAAATTCCGGCGCAATGATCACCTCGCTGAAAATTTCGCTGATTGCCTCGGCGAGCGCCAGTGTGAGCGGGCGGTTGGTGACGATGATGCCGCCGAACGGAGCCTGCTTGTCCGTGGCAAACGCCTTATCCCACGCTGCGCGTAAATCCTGGTCGCTACCCACGCCGCATGGATTGGTGTGCTTCAAAATCGCGACCGTTGGCTCGGTGAATTCATCCATCAGTTCAGCCGCTGCGGTGATGTCCAGGATGTTGTTATACGACAATTCCTTGCCGTGGAGTTTTTCAAAATACTCGTCCCAGCGACCGTAAAGCGCGGCGCTTTGGTGCGAATTTTCGCCGTAGCGGAGTTGCGCCACGCGCGGCAGGCAAAGACTGAAGCCACTGCCGCACTCCTTTTCCTTGTTGAGAAAATTGGCGATTGCTCCGTCGTATTTTGAGGTGGTCACAAATACTTTGATCCCGAGTCGCTCGCGAAGTTGCAGCGTTGTTTCGCCTTCATTGGCTTTCATCGTTTCGATGACTTCCGCGTAGTCCGCTGGATCTACGACGACTGTCACACTGCGGTAATTTTTTGCCGCACTGCGCAGCATCGAAGGTCCGCCGATGTCTATGTTTTCGATGGCGTCCTCCAGCGTTACACCGGGTTTCGCGACCGTGGCCTCGAACGGGTAGAGATTCACCACCACTAGGTCTATTGCTTCGATGCCATGCGCCTTGGCCTGCGCCACGTGCTCGGCGTTGTCGCGCAGATGGAGAAGTCCGCCGTGAACCTTTGGGTGCAGCGTCTTCACGCGACCGTCCATCATCTCGGGAAAGCCTGTGTATTGAGAAATCTCCACCACCTTCAGCCCCTCCGCTGCCAGGAGTTTTGCAGTGCCGCCTGTGGAAATGATCTCCACCCCCATACTTGCCAGCTCTTTTACAAAAGGCACGAGCCCCGCCTTGTCTGAAACAGAAATTAGTGCGCGTTGAATCTTCATCGAAAGGGCGCGGAGCGTGCCCGGCAGAGCGTGAAGTGCAAGCGCAACCTTGATGTGCGAGGTTTGTGCTTTTGTGTTTCATGCGGGAGGAACTCCTATTGTGACAGTAGAGTAACTAGGTGCAGATGGCCTTCCGCTATAAGCATCCTCCCCTATCCACCGATGGACTCCGAATTCGCCAGTAACATTCTACCAACTTCCCGCTGGATGCCGTGGGAGCGATTACGCAGACCGGTGCTGTGCGTGGCAGTTCTGATGGTGATGGCGCTTATTTTACGGATTGTATTGATGACGTCGTTCGCGCCGGTGCCGACTCCGACGAGCAAGGATTATTTGCTAAGTCTGTTAGTGGGGCTGCATCTCGATCTGGTTGCGGCCTTCACTCTGACTGCACCATTAGCCCTGTGGTGCCTGCTTGTGCCTGCGCGCTGGGTGGCTGCGCGATGGCATCGAGCACTGATGCTCGCTGTGAGTATTTTCAGCTGGTTGATTCTGGTTTTTCTTCACATCGCGGAGTGGTTTTTCTTTGAGGAGTATCGTTCGCGCTACAATACCGTGGCCATAGACTATCTGCTCTACCCCACGGAAGTCCTGACGAACATCCGTGAGTCGTATCCCGTGCCAGCAATCCTCGGAGCCTGCGCGCTTGGGGCAGCTACGCTGGTTTTCCTGATGCAAATGCTCGCGCCCATCGGCGCAGGTGCTGCATGCAGTATTTGGAGGCGCTCGCGTTGGGCGTTTGGATGGCTCGCGATGAGTGCTACTCTGGTGATGAGCGTCAGCCTGGCAGAGGTTCGATTTAGCCGAGAGCGAGTGATCAATGAGTTGGCGAACAATTCGTTCGTAGCTGGCATCACGGCGGCATTGACGCGCAATCTCGATTACGCCGCTTTTTATCCGACAATGCCTCGCGAAGAAGCACTGGCAATTTGTCGCGAAATGTTTGCTGATGACGGCGCCTCATTTCTATCGCCCGAGAGTCTGCAACGGCACATCCCGGGAAGCATGGATAAGCCGAGGCTAAACGTCTGCCTGTTGCTCGAAGAAAGTCTCGGCTCCGAATTCTGGGGCAGTCTTGGGAGAGAGAAGAAAACGCTAACGCCTCATTTGGATCGTCTTGCGAACGATGAGGGGCTGCTTTTCACCAATCTCTATGCGGACGGAAACCGAACTATTCGCGGTATGGAGGGCATTCTCGCCAGCTTTCCTCCGCTACCGGGTGACAGCATCGTGGCGCGTGTCCTTTCTGAAATTGTGGATACCCTCGCAAGTGTGATGGGACGCGATGGCTATCGCACTCTCTTCCTCTACGGCGGACGTGGACTGTTTGACCATGTGCGCTCTTTTAATGTCGGCAACGGCTACGAGCGCCTCATCGAGCAAAAAGATTTTTACAATCCCTCACATACCACGGCATGGGGCGTGTGCAATGAAGACCTCTACACACGCGCCATCGAGGAAATGCGAACGCTGCACGAAACCGGCAAACCATTTCTCGTGACGACCCTCTCTGTGTCGAACCACGTGCCATTCACCTACCCAAAGGGGCGCATCAAAGAGGACCCGAATGCACACAGACGCGACTACGCGGTGAAATATACAGATTGGGCCCTCGGCCAGTTTTTTGATGCGGTGAAAAAAGAGCCGTTCTGGAATGATACGATTTTTGTCGTGGTAGCCGATCATGGCGCACGCGTGTATGGCAGTCAGACGATTCCGATTCACAGCTACGAAATCCCCATGCTCGTGCTCGGGCCGGCGGCAGTTCAGAAACCGCAACGTTTGGATGACCTGGCCTGCCAACTCGACATTGCGCCTACGATTCTCGGAATGATCGGGCGGCCATATGACTCCGTATTTTTCGGCCACGACATCATCAATGCTCCGACTCGCACTCATCGGGCATTACTCCATCACAATCGCAGCATCGGCATCTATCGCGACGAACATCTGGTGATTTTCGGGCTCAATAAAGAGATCGAATACTGGCTGGGCAACCCGCGCGCTGCTCAGCCCATCGATGCGAAACGAGCACCTTTACAACGCGTTTTTGAGCCGGATACAGTTTTTCAAAAGCTCGCGCTTGAAGCCACAGCACTCTATCAAACAGCAGACGAACTTTATATGAACCGACGCTACCAAGTGCGTGAAAGCCGCAACGAAAGTCCTCCGCTGACGGACTCGCAACAAATCACAACAAAAATCAAGAATGGAGTCAAAGGTGGCTAGTCACGTCGTCATCTGCATTCCATCGGGAGACATGGTGCATACGGACTTCATGCTCTCTTTAATTCATGTCATGCAAAAGGCGCGCATGGCGGGCTTTCGTATTTCTGTAGTCAACTCCAAGGCATCCATTGTTGCGATTGGCCGTAATCTCGCAGTGAAAGCCGGGCGAGAAACACGTGCAGAATGGCTCCTGTTTTTAGATAGCGATATGATTTTTCCCGCAGAAACCATTGAACGCTTGATATCGCATGGTCGCGATGTCGTTGGGGCTACTTACCCTAGAAAAATCCTGCCACTCGCCTTCATAGTAAACGGTCTCTATGGTGTCCAATTTTCACTTACACACACGGGAGTAATCCAAGCGACCCGACTGCCTGCAGGCTGCCTCCTCATTAAGAGAGACATATTCGACCGCATGCAGGAGCCTTTCTTCCGCTGTGGATACGATGATAAATCGGGCGAAATACTCGGCGAAGACTTTTGGTTTTCTGACCGCGTTCGGGCTCTTGGCTATTCGCTCTGGTGTGACATGGAGCTATCCCGCCACGTAGAGCACATCGGCTCCTACCGATTTAATCTCCACAAGTGAATTCCTGACTAAAACGCCCTACTCAAGGATACCGAATCCACCACTAATTTTTGGGGAAGAGTATGTCGTATTAGAACTGCGGGTGGTGTCCGTTGGAAGGTAGTCGGAGGTCAGCGTCTGAATACGATGGGAACGTTCGATCATCTCGCCCATACGCTCCTTGAATTCGCGCCGGCCTGTCTTGAACGACTCGGCTGCACCCTCAAACGGATTACGACCAGTCACGAGGTTGTAAATGGAGAATGGGACGCTGGCACTGACACTGACCGTCCAGTGACCACCCATTAGATAAGCGTCGTCCCAGTATTCTACGTTGGCTACGACACCACGGAGCACACGTGCTTCGAGACGGGCCTTGAAGCCGTTGAAATCCCCGCCAAATGGATTGTCGTAGTGGTAGTAACCGCCATAGAGACGCACTTCGGTATGCTTACAAATCGGAAGATTGAACCCGATTTCCGCATTAAACCCCTCTAGCGCCACTTCCAGTCGCTCGAAGTGTTCTGATGTTTTCGTGGTGCGCACGAAGCCAGCACCAGTGCTGCGTTTGCTGCGACGTTCTGTTTTCCGGTCAACCAGCACCTCATCATTTTCGGGCAGATAGTAGTTAAAGCGGAAATCCACCCATTTTGTGAGAACCTCAGCACCAAGTCCCAATTGGTTGAAATCATTGTCTCGCTCACTGTGGATCGCATCATAAAACGCATTCACCCCCATAATGACTTCCCGACCCGGCAGCATCTTGCGGAAACCGATACCTGTGCTGCTGATGAATTGCCCGTTGTCCTCGTAGTGATAGCGGCTGTCGAGAAACAAGAATGCATCGCGCTGCTGCGGCGACCAGATGCCCGTGATGGAATCCAAATAGACTCCAGAGAGATGTTCGCTGAACTGTGTGCCC
This sequence comes from Verrucomicrobiia bacterium, assembly GCA_040376335.1. Classification (GTDB taxonomy): domain Bacteria; phylum Verrucomicrobiota; class Verrucomicrobiia; order Chthoniobacterales; family Chthoniobacteraceae; genus SXWH01. Next base: position 5,118 of record JBEIQV010000223.1, read on the forward strand.
AAAGTGATCGACCCGATTGGCTCGTCGGGAAACCACTCACGCACAGGTGCCGTGGCTTTCGTGTCTTTTCCGGCTGGTGCGATGGGATTCCCCGCCTGCACTGCTGGCGTGAGTATGGTCGCGATTGCGGTTGTGAGAATGAGATTATGGATGGCGTTCATAGTGGTGTTGAAGTGGGCGTAAATTATGTATTCCAAACGATGGGAAATACCTGCTTACTTGCGGTGATCCACAGGGCAACGTTCGGGAATTGCGAATAAGCGGTGACGGTGCGTTCTAAGATTTCCACAGTGCCATTCAGCAACTGAGCGCCATCGTAAAACTCGACAAGGCTGCTGTTTCTAACACCGACACTGGCGATGACATCAGCGATGCCGTCCCCATTCACATCAGCAGCGGCGACGCGCACGCCGAAGATATTTTTCGGATTATCAAAAGGATTAATTGTAGGTCCTATCTTCTCGATAGTGCCTCCATTCAATCCGCTAAGTCCGCTGTATACCTCTACAAATGATGGCTTTCCGAAATTTCGCCCAACAATAATATCGGCGTAAGAATCCTCACTCACGTATCCGGAGCCAACGGAAACACCACCGCGATATTTTGCGCCAC
>JBEIQV010000339.1:0-3287 GCA_040376335.1 Verrucomicrobiia bacterium
CGCCGTCCGGACCGCGCTCGCGCAGATCGGCTCCGAACTCAATCCCGTTGAGCGGGAACTCATCATGAGACGTGAGCAGGAAGTGGTGGCGGCCATTGCGGGGGGCGGCGCGACGGCGCTGAAAAAAGCGGTCGCCGCGCTCGATGAAGCCACGCAGCAACTCGCCGCATTGCTCGTCGAAAAAGCGATGCGCGGCTAGTCGCGCGCCATTGCAAACATCTCGAGCGTCGCATCCCGGGCGGCGTGGTGATCGAGCATCGGGAGAGGGTATGCCTTCGCCAGCGGCGTGTCGCCGGGTGCGCAAAGTTTTGCGGCAGGCACATCGCGGAGTTCCGGGACCCACCGGCGGATGTAGGTGCCGTCGCGGTCGAAGCGCTTTGTTTGCGACCACGGATTTTGGATTCGAAAATAAGGCGCGGCGTCGGTGCCGGTGCTCGCGCTCCATTGCCAGCCGCCGTTGTTGCTGGCGATTTCTCCATCCACGAGCTTTTGCATGAACCAGCTCTCGCCGTGCATCCACCAAAGCCGGATATCCTTGGTCAGAAACATCGCCACGATCATGCGCACGCGGTTGTGCATGTAGCCGGTCGCAGCGAGCTGGCGCATCCCGGCGTCCACGATGGGGAAGCCCGTCTGGCCGCAGCACCAGCGTGTGAAATCCCCGTGTGCCTTCGCGTCTTGGCTCCACTGGTCGCTCCCAGGACGCCAGTGTGCGCGCCATTTGAGGGAGCGTGTCGCCGGCTGGAATTCATGCTCCAGCACCTCGGGCCATCGCCACAGAACTTGCATGTAAAATTCGCGCCAGATGAGTTCGTTGATAAATGTGGCGACCGATGCTTTCTCCATCATTGTCTTTGCGCAGCCCTGCTGGCATTTCGCGAAGACCTCGCGGATGGAGAGCGTGCCAAAGCGCAGGTCTTGTGAAAGACGGGAGCCTCCGTCTTCGGAGGGCAGGTCGCGCCTTTGTGAGTAGGAAAGAACGGGGCCGTCGAGAAATCGGGAGAGCCTTTTGCGCGCAGCGGATTCACCCGGCTCGATGATTTGTGCGCCGCACGTCAGCCCCCAGTGCGCAAGCGTCGGCAGGGGATCGCTGCGCACGGGCGGGACGGAGATGCGTGCGAGTGTGCGTCCGGGGGCGGGCTTTTCGAGCTTGGCCCATGCACGGGAATAGGGGGTGAAAACGCGGAAGGAGTTTCCTTCGCCGGTGAGCACTTCGTCGCGCTCGTGTATTGCGACATCCTTGTGTGCGTGGACTTTTACGCCGAGGCGCGCGGCCATTGTGGTGATTTCGATTTCCGTCGCGCGGCCTGCGGGGTCCGGGTCGCGGTTGAAGTGGATCGCATCCGCGCCGGATTCGCGCACGAGTTGCTCCAGCACGCCTGCTGCGCGCCCTTTGCGGATGATGAGCCTGCCGCCCTTGGCTTCGAGATTTCGATGCAATGATGTGAGGCAGCCGCACAGGAACTCCTGTCTCGCCGCTCCGCACCAGGCGTGTTCCCCGTTCCATTCGCTGAGAATATAGACTGGCAAAACGTGTTCGCTCGCCGAGGCGGCATTGAGCGCGGTGTTGTCAGCGATGCGCAGGTCGCGCCGAAACCAATGAATTGCAGTGCCCATCTACGTGCTGAGTCTTGTGCGACCAGAGAGGGCGCGGGAGAGTGTGAGTTCGTCGGCGTGTTCGAGGCCGCCGCCTGCTGGCATTCCCTGTGCGAGGCGCGTGATGGCTACAGGGAGTTCGCGCAGGAGGCTGGCGAGGTAGTTAGCCGTGGCTTCTCCCTCCACGTCGGAGCCTAGTGCGAGGATGATCTCGGCGGGTTTTTCGTCGCGGATGCGAGCGAGCAATTCGCCGATGCGCAGGTGCTCCGGCCCGATGTGATCGAGCGGGGATATCCGCCCTCCGAGCGCATGATAGCGCCCGCGAAAGACGCCGGTGCGTTCAAGCGGGAGGACGTCGGTGGGTTGCTCGACGACGCAGAGCAGCGCGCTGTCGCGGTGCGCATCCGCGCAAAAATCACACAGCTCCGCAGTGGTGAAGTAACCGCAGCGCGGGCAAGGATGGATGTGCTCGGCTACGCTCTGGATCGCGGTGGCTATGTCGCCCGCGCGGGAGTCCCTCCTTTGCACCATCCACAACGCGATGCGCTCGGCGCTGCGCGGGCCGATGCCGGGCATCCGCTTGAGTTCAGCGATGAGCGATTGAATGGGTGAGGGGTAAGCGGTGCGTTTCACGGCGTGGGATTGTTAAAGGAGTGCACAGGCATTCCGGTATGTCGGGTGAAAAGTTCGTGCGACGCTTTTGTGCGGCAGATGAGTGTGGCCTTATAGTGAAGCAAAGTGCGCGGGGTTTAGCACGCTCGCCTTCCCGTGCGCAATCACCGCCGCGCAATGTTGCGCCTTGTCCGAAAGGGGAGTGCACATTTCAGGTCACGGCACATCGTGAATTCCCTGCGATATTTTAGCGCAAATGCAAAGTTTCGTTTGCCTTCGTGGGAGCGTTCGTTACCTCTCACGCACTTTTTTTACGAAATGGAAGAGCACCCTCAGCCTGAAAACGAACACCAAGACGAAGTCGCCGCTGAAGCGGAGGAAACACTGATCGAAGAGCCTGCGGGCGACGAGATTGCCGCCGAAGGGGAGGTAGAGGCCGTCAACGCGGAGCCCATCCACACGCTCGATCACGTTGATTTGTATCTGCAAGTCGGCCAGGAGGCGGGAGCCTCGGACATCCATCTCGCCGTCAACGTCCAGCCCACATGGCGGCTGTTTGGAAATCTTGAGCCGATATGGATGCAGGCTGACGTGGTCACTGCGGATGACACCGAACGGCTGGCGATGGGGTTTTTGAACGATGAGCAAAAGAAGCGACTAGCCGAGAAGGGCGACATTGATTTTGCCTACGCAACTGAGCTTGGCCGCTTCCGCGCTAGCGTCGTGAGGCACCGTCTAGGATTGGATCTCGTCTTTCGTATCATCAGCACGAGCGTTCGCACGATGGATCAACTCGGTCTGCCCGAGACGCTGAAGATGCTCTGCCAATATCAGAACGGCCTGATTCTCGTCACCGGCTCTGTCGGTTCCGGAAAAAGCACGACGCTTGCGGCGATGGTGGATTACATCAACGAGACGCGGCACGAGCACATCATCACGCTCGAAGACCCCATCGAATACGTCATCCAGTCGCGCAACTGCCACGTCACCCAGCGCGAAGTCCACACGCACACGAACAGTTTCTCCGCTGCACTTCGCGGTTCGCTTCGTGAAGACCCCGATGTGATCATGGTCGGTGA
>JBEIQV010000184.1:0-6696 GCA_040376335.1 Verrucomicrobiia bacterium
ATCCTCTGGGGGTTGGTGAAAAAAATGGTCATCGCCGACAATATGTCGCTTATCGCAGACGCCGTATTTTCCCAAAACGGCGGCTTTTCCGCCGGGCAGGTCTGGATCGGGATGCTCGCCTTTGCGTTCCAAATCTATGGTGACTTCTCCGGCTACACCGACATCGCGCGTGGCACCGCGAAATTGATGGGTTTCGAGCTCATGGTGAATTTCAACCTGCCCTACTTCGCAGAGAACCCCCAGGACTTCTGGCGTCGCTGGCACATCAGCCTCTCCACATGGCTCCGCGACTACCTCTATATTTCCCTAGGCGGCAGCCGCGGCAGTTCGGGCCGCACCTACGTGAATCTCGTGCTTACCATGATCCTCGGCGGGCTTTGGCACGGCGCGGCGTGGACGTTTGTGGTCTGGGGTTGCTACCACGGCGCGCTGCTCGCCATTCACCGCTTCATTCAGCAAAACGTGCCGCGTCGGGCGACACCACTTTCCCCTTTCGCCGCCGGTGTGTGGAAATGGACGCGCATCGCCTTCATGTTCGTCCTCACCCTCTACGGATGGCTCATCTTCCGGGCAAAAAACCTGGATCAGCTCGGCGCAATGACAAGCGCACTGTTCACCTTTCACATCGCGCCGGGCACCTTCGCAGGCATCGCCAAGATTCTCGCCTACTGCGCCCCCTTGATCGCCATGCAATTCTACCAATACAAACGCCGCGATCTCGACGCCGTCCGCTCGGCACCCGTCCTTGTCCAGTGCGCATTTTACGTCCTCTGCTTTTACCTCATCATCCTGCTCGGTGTCTTCAATGCCCAATCCTTCATCTACTTCCAGTTCTAAAACCGAACGTGCCCGCCGTGCGCTCCTGCTCGCGGCGACCCTCATCGTCCTTTTGGAAACCGCGTTTGCTTTCCTCCCGGAAAACAAACTCGTGATAACTTTCCGTGCCGACTCCATTCCCGCGCAGGGGCCGGACTGGCAAATCATGGGCGACTCCGTGGCCAAGGGCGGCATTCTCCCAGCGCAAGTCATGGCCGCATTGCCGCCCGGCACGCTGGTGCATAACGCCGCCGTCGCCGGCACCGGGCCGGAATTTGCCTACTTCATACTCCAGCGCCAGATCGCCCTCGGCAAAGCACCCAAGGCGATCCTTTACGCGCCATCGCCGCACACTTTCAGCAGCGAACGCGTGGCCCTGCTCGTCGGCGGCTACGCACGCTGGGGGGAAATCGCCACCATCGCCAGCCTTGGTAACGAAATCCCGGAAGTTGCCTACGGCGTGCTCTGCAAATTCTCCTACACCCTGCGCTACCGCGAACAACTCGGCGGCCTGATAAAAGGACACCGTCTCGATGCCGAGGAGCAGGGTAACGCACCCACGGGCGAACAACGTGCAAGACACTACACTGTGGCAACCATCCACCCAATGTATAAAAAGCCGTTCAAGGTCGCAGATTTCAACCGCGCACTGCTGGAGAAATTTTTGGGTCTCGCGACTGAGAATCACATCCCCGTTTATTGGTTCACCATGCCCGTCATGCCTGCTGTTGAGGAAGGCCGCGCTCCACATCATTTCAACGATGACTACACAGCCTTCCTCGCAGACCTTAAGCAGCGCCATAGCGTCCAAATCCTTCAGAGTGACTTCCAAGTCTGGGACGAAACCAACTTCCACGACATGACACACTTGAACTCCACTGGTGCCATTCGTCTCAGCAAGCTGCTCGGTGAAAAGCTGGCGAAGCCTCCATCTCCCCCACAAGATTCTCCGCTTTAAAACCAGAAACTCGACCTGCCGTGTAGGACCTCTTTGAAGGGAACATGGTTCTTACGGCGAGGTCGGACATGAATATCTGTCCCCATCGGCAAGATAGGCCAAGACGTAAATGGTTATCGGGCGAGGAAGAGTATTCGCATCGTTTGTGACTCCGTCAGGACTTCCGTGCCACATTGAGAACTGGACAGGTTACCGTTTCTCCACGCAATTAGAGCCATGCAAAAATGGATCGCCGATTACCTCGCCGCTCAAAAGCGCGCTGTGGATAGCATCAAACCCGCCGACGTCGCCGCACTCGTGGACACACTCCGCGATGCACACACCCGCGATGCGCAGATTTTCGCATGCGGCAATGGAGGCAACGCGGCGAACTGTTCGCATTTCGTGACCGACCTCGGGAAAAATTCGAGTGAGGCGATGGGGAAAAAGTTCCGCGTGATGACGCTGAACGACAACATCCAGTGGATGACGGCCATCGGGAACGACTACGCGTATGAGGATATTTATTGGCGGCAGCTCGAAAACTACGCGCGTCCGGGCGATGTGATCATCATGTCGAGCGTGAGCGGCAACTCGCCGAACCTCGTGAAAACGCTCGAATGGGCAAACGCTCACGGGATGCGCAGCATCGCACTCGTCGGCGCAAAACGCGGTCGCATGGCGGAGCTTGCCACACAGACAATCGTCGTCGGTGACACGCACTATGGCCGCGTGGAAGATGTGCAGATGCACCTGCTTCACATGATGTGCTACGCGTTTGTGGAAAGCGAAGAAGCAAGGACCGGGAAACAATAATAGCCGCGACCATACTTCATTTTTCAGCAAATCATCCACGCTTTCACCACTATGAAACTCCACTCCATCCTCGCCGCACTCACGCTATTTACCATGACCGCACTCGCCGCTGACGCGCCTCTTTTCCATGTCGTGCATTTTAAATTCAAGGCGGGCGCGACGCCGGAGCAGATTCAAAAAGTTGAGAAAGAGTTTGCGGCGCTAAAGACCAAAATCGAAGTCGTGCAGACGCTGGATTCGGGCACGAACGTTTCGCCCGAAGGCCTCGCAGATGGTTTCACGCACTGCTGGGTGCTCACTTTCAAAAACGAAAAGGATCGCGATACTTACCTGCATCACCCCGCGCACGTGGCGTTCGTGGAAATCCTCAAGCCGGTGCTCGAAAAACCGCTCGTCGTGGATTTCTTCTCGAAGAAATAACGGGCACTACGCCTCTTTTCCAAAGAGGAGGCGGAGGCTGTTGAGAACGACGATCACCGTGCTGCCTTCGTGTGCGAAGACGCCGATGGCGAGGGGAAGCGACGCGGCGAAGATGGCGGTGAAGGACATGAAAAGAATGACGCCGAGCGAGAGTGTGAGGTTTTGCCGGATGATGCGGCGGGCGCGCAGGCTGAGATCGCGTGCTAGTAGGAAATTTTCCAGCTTGTCGTTCATCAAAACGACTTCGGCCTGCTCGATGGCGGCGTCGGAGCCGCGTGCGCCCATCGCCACGCCTACATCTGCGGCGGCGAGGCACGGAGCGTCGTTCACACCATCGCCGATCATTGCGACCGCTGCGCCGTCGGCTTTGAGGCGCTGAAGTGCCTCCACTTTTTGCTCGGGACGTAGCTGACTGAGGACTTCGGTGACGCCTGCTTCGTTCGCGAGCTTTGCGGCGGTTCCGGTTTTGTCGCCGGTGAGCATCACGGTTCGCACGCCGTCTGCGTGTAGTTTCTCGACCAAGCCACGCGCCTGCGGACGCAGACGATCGCGCAACAACACGCGTCCGAGCAGCGTGGGCGATGCCACCCATACTTCGCTGGCGTCGGCTGGCTGCGCAGGAAGTTCGCCGCTGCCGTGGATGAGTTCGCGATTTCCGAGGGCGACAGTTTCGCCGCGCCACTGTGCACGGAGTCCCTGGCCGGGAACAGTCTCCGACCCGGTAGCTTCTTCGTTGATGACACCACGACGGTCGGCCTCGCGGGCGATGGAGCGCGACATTGGATGATTCGATAGCCGTGCGAGATTGGCGGCGGCGGCGAGCACATCGGCCTCGCTGCCACGCAGTGCTTCGATGGCGACGACTTGCATATTGCCCTCAGTGAGCGTGCCCGTTTTATCCATCGCAACGACGGTGATTCCGGCGAGATTTTCGATGGCCGCACCTCCGCGAAACAACACGCCATGCCGCGCGCCAAATGCAATGGCAGACAAAATCGCCGATGGCACCGAGAGCACCAGCGCGCAGGGCGACATCACAACAAGCAGCGTCATCGCCCGATAAAAGGCGCTCTCTTTTTCCCCAGAAACAAAACCGGGGGCATGAAAAGCAAACCTCCAGACAAAAAATACAATCGTGCAAAGCGTGAGCACGAGCGCCGTGTAGCGCGTGCCGAAACGGTCTGTGAATCGCTGCACCGGGGCCTTCATCTCCTGCGCATTTTCGATGAGACGAATGATGCGCTGGAGCGCGCTGTCCTCCGCTGCACGCAGCACGCGTCCCTCGAAGACGCCGTGCAAATTTAAAGTGCCTGCGAGCGCAGTGTCGCCGCGTGATTTCTGAATCGGCTCGGCTTCGCCGGTGAGCATCGCCTCGTCGCACGCGCTCTCGCCCTTCTCGATGAGCAAATCCACAGGCACCTGCTCGTTTGCCGTCACGCGCACGCGCTGGCCGGGACGAAGTTCGCCGACGGGCACTTCGCGCTCACCACTGTCTTCAAGAAGGCGTGCGACTTTCGGTGCGTTGTGAAGCAGCGCGTTGATCTCCCGGTGCGTGCGACCGAAAGCAAAGCGCTCCATCGCACCCGATGCCGAGAAAAGAAACATCAACACCGCACCCTCGGCAAATTCGCCTATGAACGCCGCACCGAGCGCAACAAGCCACATGAGAAAATCGGTGCCGAATTCGCGCTCGCGCAGACCTTCCCATACTTTTCGTGTGAGATCCCAACCGCCGCTCAAATACGCAGCGCCAAAACACGCTAGCGATGCCACGCTTCCCTCGCTCAGCAGCCAGCCCGTGACAGTAAATATGAGGCACAGTGCAGAACGCACGCCCATGGCCTTCCAACCTGTCTCGGCCTGCCCTTCGTCGTTCATAACAATGAGCGACTACTTGTATCCGTAAGCGAGTGCCCAGCGATTTTTCTTCGCCTTCGATTGATCGATGCTGAACGAAATGTAGTAGGTGCCAGTCACCTTCGGCACCACTTTCACAGCGGCCTTGTTGCCTTTTTGCCACGCCTCGGCGTCCGCGAGATTTCCTTTCGGGTCGTAAATGTGAACAGTCACTTGCGCGCTATCCTCATCGCTACCGAGCCAGAACCAATATGTGTTTCCTTTGAAAAGCTGATGCTTCACCACGCTCGGCTGCTTCGTGGCGAGCGTGCCGGCCCAGTATTCCTGGCGAACGAGGAAGCCTTGCTTTGCCTGCGGCGTGGCGGCCTCCATTGCGCGGCTGTGTGCGTCGTCCACGTAAGCGCGCGCTGCGCTGGTGGCGAAAATGGTGAGCACTGCGAGGAGTAGGATTTTTTTCACGGCTTGCTGGATATGGCTTTTACTAGATCACCCGCGATGGCGGCGATTTCTTTCGCAGATTTTTGCGAAACTCTGGCGTCATCGCCACCGGTAAGCGGGCGAATGTCCGCAAGTCCTTTGCGGACTTTTACCGTCAGCGCGTGGTCACGCAGGCGCGATTTCATGCCACCCAGCGTGCGCTGGAAGTATTCAAGCAGGCCCGGCTGATGGAGAAGCTCCGCGCCGTCGCGGCTGTAGTCGCTGCTCACGAGTGTGGCGACCACTTCAGTGCCGCGCAGCCAGCCGCCGACGCTCACAAGATGCGCGAGCGATTCGCTATTCAACTCCACCATCGCCTCGCGAACGTCGTTCAGCGCGCCGTCGAGTTCACCGCGCACCTTCAGCCAGCTCTTCTTGTCTGCAAATTCGATGATGCTATTCGCGCGGCGGACGACCGCTTTACGCACGCCGATGGCGTTGGAAAAAGAGAGAATTGCACGGCCAATGTCCTTCACCTCGTCCGTGTCCTCGGCCTCCACGGCGATAAATCCTTCGGCGATGATGCTGCCGAGCATGAGGGCGATTTGCGGAGCCTCACCCACCGGCTTGGCCTTGCTGGCTTCGCGATGAATCAGTCCAGCCCAGCGCGGCTTCCCCAATTTATCCAGCGCAGCGAAAACTTCGCTCGGCACCGGCACGACCACCTGATCGATCACCTTCGATTGCGAAGGCAGCTTGTCGAGGTCGAGCTGCTGTGCCGGAGGCGGAAGCGGCGCGGCAACTGCGGCGGCGGCGAGGAAAAGCAGCGGATTGAATTTCATGCGGATTGCACCATAGCAGCATACGCAAGCTTTGCTGCACGGGGATTGGCTGAAACAACGCGCAACTTGTAGTGGAGAATTTTTTTGCATCGTGAAAACCGCCGACTAGTTTGCGCGCTTCATGCATCAGCCGACCATCGCTCCACACGACTCACCACTCTCACCACTCTCACCACTCTCACCACTCTCACCATGCGACACATTTGCGAGGCGGCACCTCGGTTCTAGCGAAGCGGAAATTGCTCAAATGCTGCAAAAGCTCGGCGTTGCTTCACTTGATGCGCTCGTCGAGAAAACAGTGCCCGCTGGCATCCGGCTCGCGAAACCGCTGAGTCTTCCAGCCGCTGCCGGAGAAAGTGGCGCTCTAGCGGAGTTGCGATCCATCGCGGAGAAGAATCGCATTTTCAAAAGCTACATCGGCCAAGGCTACCACGACTGCATCACGCCGCCGGTCATCCAGCGCAACATCCTCGAAAACCCCGGCTGGTATACCGCCTACACGCCGTATCAGGCGGAGATCGCCCAGGGCCGACTTGAAGCCTTGCTGAACTTTCAGACGATGATCTGCGACCTCACCGGTCTCGATGTCTC
>JBEIQV010000309.1:0-3766 GCA_040376335.1 Verrucomicrobiia bacterium
AGCGGAGATGGCTGTGGCGGCATCTGCAAAAACCGAGCACGGCGTTTGCGGAGAAATTTTAGCGACATGCCCGGCCAATGTTTCTGCTGAGAGAGTGCGTGGGTTTTTTACCGGCACACAATAAACACGCGCTGCGATGGAGAGCAGCGGTTGAATGGTGGCGGGCACGTCTTTGTCAGCGAGGATTCCGAGGATGAGTGTGGCTCGCTGGTCGCCGAATTGTTCGCGCCATGTTGTGGCGAGTTGTGTCGCTGCTGCGGGGTTGTGCGCGCCGTCGAGAATGAGTTTTTCGCCGATGCGCTGGAAGCGTCCCGGCCACTCGGTATTAGCGAGTGCTTGCGCGACGGTGCGCGGATTTGGGCGCAGCCCTGCGGCGATGAGTGCGGCAAAAGCGAGGGCGGCGTTCCATCGCTGGTGCGATCCTGTGAGTGCTAGCTGCCAGCTTTCGGCAATGGGGTTGGTGATGAATTTCAGTGGCGCACCCATTTCCGAGGCTGTGTCGCGTAACACGTGGATGACTTCATCCTGCTGTGGTGCGGAAAGCACGGGCACTAGGCGCTTGATGATTCCCGCCTTTTCGCGCGCGACATCGGTAAGCGTGGGGCCGAGGTATTGCGTGTGATCCAATCCGATGGGCGTGATGACTGAGACAAGGGGTGCGATGACGTTTGTTGCGTCTAGCCGGCCACCGAGTCCGGTTTCTAAAATAATCCACTCGGCGCGCTGCCGCTGGAACCATGAGAGGGCGAGAGCGGTGGTGATTTCGAAAAAAGTGGGTGAGTGATCCCAGTTTTCGATGAAGCGGCGGATTTCCGTGAGTCCCTCGGCGATGTGTTCGTCGGGAATGCAGTTTGCACCAAGGCGAATTCGCTCACGAAAGTGGATGAGATGTGGCGAGGTGTAGAGGCCGGTGCGTTTCCCCTCGGCGCACAAGATGGCTGCGATCATGGCACAGACGGAGCCTTTGCCATTGGTGCCCGCGATGTGGATGAATTTTCTCTTTTCCCCGCACTCTGTCTCGATGCCCAGCGCGGCGCACAGACGTCGCATATTTTCCAGCCCGAGCTGAATGCCGTGGACTTGGAGGCCGTAGAGCCAGTCGAGTGACTCATGATAGGTCATTGCGCGCCGCGCAATTTGCGGAGGGACAGCCGATGAAAGTCCTTCGTCATTTTCCAGTCTTGTCCGGACTCAAGTAGCTCAACATGCCCGCAAGCGTTTCCTTCATTTTTTTGCGATGAACGATTTTATCGAGCAGTCCGTGTTCGAGGCAGAATTCGGCGGTTTGAAAATTCGGCGGGAGTTCCTGATGGGTGGTTTCGCGGATGACGCGCGGACCTGCGAATCCGATCATGCACTTCGGCTCGGCGATGATGATGTCGCCAACGCTCGCGTAACTGGCCATGACGCCTGCAGTGGTGGGATTGGTGAGCACGGAGATGTAGGGGAGCTTCGCATCGCTGTGGCGCGCGAGTGCGCCGCAGGTTTTTGCCATCTGCATGAGCGAGAGCATTCCCTCATACATGCGTGCGCCACCGCTCGCGCTGATGATGATTACAGGAAGCCGTTGTGCCGTTGCGCGCTCGATGGCGCGGGTAATCTTTTCGCCGACCACACTGCCCATCGTTGCGGCGAGAAATGCGAAGTCCATCACCGCGATGCTGACTTTCTGCCCCTCGATATCGCCGAGGCCGGTGATGACGGCGTCCTTGAGACCGGTAGCCTTTTGGTATTTTTTGAGCCGGTCAGTATAGCTCGCCTGGCCGGTGAATTTCAGTGTGTCCACCGAAGTGAGGTTGGCGTCGTGTTCTACGAAAGAGCCCTCATCAATGAGCAGTTCAATGCGCTCGGCTGCGCTGAGTGTGAAGTGGTGCTCGCATTTCGGGCAAATGCGCGTGTTTCGCTCGATTTCGAGGTTGTGGATGATCTCCTCGCAACTCGGGCACTTGGTCCAGAGTCCCGTTGGGAGTTCGCGTTTCTTGTCGGAAGTGAATACGGGTTTGTTGAAGATTCCCATGGTGGTCGTGTCGCTCATTGATGGCAGTTGGCAGCGGTTTTCGAGAGTGCTGTCGGATTGCTGCGTTGATGAGTCATTGGTGATTGTTGATTTTTACCCGCGCGCGACAGTGATGACGCGAACGGAGGCCGCGCCTGCGCGCAAAAGCACGCGGCTGCACTCCTCCACGGTGCTACCCGTGGTGAAGACATCGTCCACAAGGATGAGATGGCGACCTTTCACGCGGTGAGTGTGTCGCACTCGGAAGGCTCCACGCAAGTTTTCCATTCGCTCGGAGCGATCCAATTTTGTCTGCGTGGTGGTGTAGCGAATACGCTTGAGGGCATTCCACATGGGTGTCCCAGTCTGCTTGGAGAGCAAGCGGGCGAGTTCCTCCGCCTGATTAAATTCGCGCTCGCGGAAACGAACGTGATGCAGGGGAACGGGGATGAAAGCGTCCACGGGACGCGAGGCGATGCGTGGATCGGCGAGAGATTCTGCTAGCCAAGTAGCGAGCGGGGTTCTGAGGTGGAGAGCTTTGTTGTATTTAAAATCGTGAATGCATTCGCGGACGATGCCTCGGCTTTTGTATGGCGCGATTGCACATTCAAAGTGGACTTCGCGGTCTGCGCAATTGGAGCAAGTGAACACATCGGTAATCGCTCCATCGAAAGGGTTCGAGCATCGTTGGCAATAGGGCGCGACGATGCGCTCGGCAGTTTCCGCACATTTCGCGCAAACGTGGACGCCCCGCTCCGTATCCGCGCGACATCCCGTGCAATGTGGAGGGAAGCAGAGCGTGCCAGCGGCGCTCCAGAGACGACCTATGTCTTGGAGGAACGACATGACTTTTTCAGCCAGAGCCAAAGCAGCAAGCCTACGAGAAGGACAACGCCAACCCCAACAAGACCAACGGTCATATCCTGCCCCAGCCACGGAAGAAGGTCGCGGCTGTCCTTGGAACGCTTGGTCAGGCGATTGAAGCCAAATTTTCCGAGCACCATGCCAGCGTGAAAGCCGATGCTCAGCGCGAGTCCGCGCGTGCGGATGGCCGCCCAGCCACAGACCCATCCAAAACAAAAGAGAGTCGTGAAGCCACCGAGGACGAGTAGAGGGTTCGCGAAATTCTCGAAGCGATGAGGCAGCAACTCAAAGCCGCTGAGCCAGCCGACTCGCAGAATGGCCTTGTCTGGTGGGCTGATGAAATGAAGGATCGAGAATAGTGCGGAGACGGTTGCGAGCGCCGTGTAGTCGCTCATCGCGCGGCGGAATGAACCCAGTATTGCGCCGCGAAACATCCATTCTTCCAAAAGACCGACACAGACGCCGGTGACTGCTATGCCAAATAGAGCAGCCCACGGCGGTGATTCTTTCATTTTGTAAATACCGAGCTGCAACAAGATGAGACCGAGCACCGCCATGACGGCGACGGAGATGCCCCAACCCACGGCAAAATCGCGCCAGCGATGTGGATTTTTCTGCAAGCCAAGCTCGGCGAGACTGCGGATGCGAAGTGTTCTAAATAAGGGCCAAAGTAGAACGACGGCAGAGAGGAGAATGGCGCGGTTGGAGATTTTGGCGAAGTCGGAGTCGAGAAAAGCGCATATGCCGTTTGCTTCGCGCGAGCCGTCTTTTTCCACTTGGTATCGCAGCCAGCCGTTGCTCTCGGCGACAGGGCGCAATTTCTCCACGCCCCAAAAAAGCGGTGGAGCGAGAAGTGCGCCGAGGAAAAAAACGGCGATGAAATAAAGGACGATCTTGCCGGGTGCG
>JBEIQV010000340.1:0-3253 GCA_040376335.1 Verrucomicrobiia bacterium
GGCGCGGATCCCGAGGTGTATATGGTATCATACTATGCGGGGCAGTTTGAAGCGTATCCGGTGCTTCCGGAAGCAAACCCTGATGGATCGCCCGCCGCGACGATCACGGGGGTCGCATACTGGCTGATCCATCACATAGAGGATCCCGTGAAATGGCCATAAGTCTACATGTTCAGCGCACGGCAAGTTGCCCGTCCCTCAATAAATGCTGAAGAGCGCCTTCCTTAAAGAACACAACTCCACTCCTCCTAAAGAATGCTCGGTCGGGCCGATCACATTGCAGAGCCAAGAATGATTGAAGGAACTTTTCAAATCAAATCAAGATATCACCAAAATTTAGCTTCGAAAGATAGAACCATGAAATGCACGGCATTTACGACTCTGCTGCTGGCCGCGGTGGGAGGGCTCCATGCCTCTTCCTCGGAACAGGATGCGATGAAGATTCCCGCAGCCGGTGGCATACGCGCTTTCGATCCAATTCCGATTGCGGAGGCACATTACAGTTTTGGCACCACAGTCACCAGCGATGGAAGCGTGCTTTTTACCGAGTTCAATCATCGCGAGATCAAACGCTGGAATCCAATCCATGGAACCACGGACGTGTGGCGCGCGAAACAGATGCCCGGCATGTTCGGCCTGAGCGCGAATAAGACCGGTGATGTCTTTGTCGGCATCGATCTGGGCGACATTGGAAACCCTGGCAAGGTGCTCCGCATCGGAGCGGACGGCACGGAGGCGCACATCATTGAGGGCATCACGCGTCCGCGTCAGTTGGCTTGCGATGTTGCCGGTAATTTGTTTGTCGCACTGGAAGGCGGCAAAATTCTTAAATGGGATCATGCTACTGGAACGACCAGCGAGATCATGAGTGCGCAGCCTCCAGTGAATGGCATTGCGGTCGGCCCCGACGGGTCCGTCTATGTCTCCGAATATGCGAACTTCAAACACATGGACGAAGGCTACAGCCGCCCAGAATCGCCCGGAGTCGTGAAGGTGCGGAGACCCGACGGAACGATCAACGTATTGGCCGGCGGCTTCTGGCGCGCGCGCGGCATCGCGCTTAGTGGCACACAGCTATACCTCTGCACGGAGTCGAACCGTGAGGATCACGGCAATTCAGGCCTGCTCGTGCGGATCGATACCCTCACAGGAGCACAGGAAACTTTGCTTGATAAGCTGGACTATCCCCAGTTTCCCGCAGCCGATGCGGAAGGGAGAATTTACTTCACCCTCGGTCGCGACAACAAGCTGATGCGGTATGATTCGGCATCCCCCTTTCAAGTAGTATCCAGTCCTGCTCCTGACGTGCAAAGAGCGATCGTGCGCGGTGGCCACATCACATGGACTCAATCAAATGATGGAACATCCTTTTCCGTTCAGTTCCAAAACCGCACGCTGCAAGGCTCTCTCCATCCTGATGAAAGTGCATCATCGATGGACGGATACATCGACGTGCCTGCCAACCGCTTTGATCTGAACACAAGTCCACTTCATAACAACTTTGACAGCGAGCATCCCTCCCCAGGCATTTTCGAACTGCCATCAGTTCAGGCCAAGTGCGCCTCCGGCACGATCACCGTCCAAGTCTTGCCGCTGAGGCGCCACCAAGGGCAGCGCTGGCCCATGCAAAATGCCGGGACTTCCAACGAAGCGCCAGCACCCAGTTTCAGTGAGCAACCCGAAGCCTTTCGTTTCTATTTTCACTGGAGTCATTCTGATGGGAAATTAAAACCATGAGACCCGCTCTTGCCGTTGCCTGCACTTTTATGAAATCAGCGTGGCGGGCTATTTCGCTTCGCTTGGCTATCGCTGCTATGCTGCTGGCTTCCGCAGGCCTGCTGCGTGCCGCCGAGATTCCGCCAGCGCGACCTCTGCTACTGGCGAACTACTACTGCTGGTATCACGACGGCCAGCATCCCACGCATCCATTCCTGCACTGGACCTATCCCTCGTCCGAAACCAACGAGTTGGCGAAGCAGGCGCAGAAGCCGGGGGAACCGCCGCCGAACAGCATGTTCCGTCCGCTCGTCGGTTTCTACGACAGTTCCGATCCGGTGGTCGCTGAATGGCACGTTCAACTGGCGAAGGCGGCGGGGATCGATGCGTTTCTCGTGGACTGGTGGGATACACACAACGCTCTCGACCAAAATGTTGATCGCGGCATCGTGGCGGCGGCGGGCAAGCACGGTTTCAAGTTCGCACTGCTCGATGAACGCGCCCAGTTCCACCAAAAGTTCGAAGATTATCAGGTCATGCTGGCGCGAGCCCTGAAACGCTACAAGGATCACCCGGCCTACCTCCGCATCGACGGACGTCCCGTGGTATATCTTTACCAAGTGGCGACAGAACCGGGGCTTACCGCTGCGGAGTTTCCGCTGCTAAAAAAACACGTCGAGAGCGAGGTGGGTCCCGTCTATTGGATCGTGGACAAGATCGCTCACGATGCCAAAGCGGCCAACGTGGGTGACAAGGACCGCGAAAAGCGCATCCCCGAGGATTGGCTCGCCACTCCGGGTTTGGATTGCTTCGCCTTCTACAGCACGTTCTCGAACTTCCGGGCGCACGAATACGACGCCCTCGTTGGCAAATATCGCTACCTGACAAAGCTCGCTCACGATGCGGGAAAAAAGATGCTCCTGCCAGTCCATCCCGGCCACGACAACTCCCGCTTCCGAGACGATCCCTACGTCATGCCGTGTCGCGACGGACAGACACTGCGCGATTTCCTCCGCGCCGCCACCGACGCCGGAGCCGACTATATCATGGTCACGAGCTGGAACGAATGGCCCGAGTCCACGGTGATCGAACCTTCCAGCACATGGAGTGACCCTTACAAGTATTTAAGAGTTATCGCTGAGTGGCGGGGAAAGAAATTTGAAATTCCGTCCATCCCCTTTGTTCATGGGAAAGCAAAATAGACAAAGCGGCTTAACATAGTTCGCATATCACGATCACCTTCAAACCCTACCTCATTATGCCTGAGAACATCCTTACCTTGGTATGTTCAATTCTTATTTTCCGCCCATCGCTCGGGGCGGATCTTCCTGTGCCGGACAATGTCATCTTCGAGAAGGCCATCGAATTTTCCAATCCCGACAACCAGCACCTTTTCCTGCCACTTACGCCACTTGGATGATGATCTGTCCCGCACGGAATCCGGCAGTTACAGGCTGGTCAACGAATCCAACGGCCAGTCGCGTCGGTGTAAAAGTTTTTCTGTAAATTGCTCTGCCTTTGCTGAGCCTGACTCCCC
>JBEIQV010000374.1:0-2706 GCA_040376335.1 Verrucomicrobiia bacterium
CGCTTCGTCTTTAGACCCGAAACCGGGACCTGTCCGTCCGATGAAAACGGCCAGAACCTTTGACGTGGATGACACGAATCAAATTGAAGGTGGCGAGGTTCAGGCGATCCGGAATGCTTTAGCGAACACCCTCGACCTCAAGCCGTTTGATTTGAATAAAAACGGCACTCTGGATGATCCGGAAATCGCTGCGCTGAACGTCAGGTTTGGCAAGCCAAAGCCGGCTAAACCAGCTCCGAAAATCAAGCTGCCAGTTGCGGAAAATAAACCTGCGGTAACCCCGGAGAATAAACCGAAGGATAATAAAGATGGCTCTTCCATCGGTGAACTCGCGCTGGCTGAAGTGAGAGCGTGCGACACCAATCACGACGGAAGGATTGCTGGCCTCGAGGATATGAATCTTCGCAAGGCATTCGTCAGCAATCCCAAAAGCTGGCTGTATATTTACGACGAGAACGCGAACAAGGTTCTCGATACGGATGAGATCGCAAAAATCAACGGCATACTCACTCCCGGCGACCCGGCTGCGGCGGCCAAGACTCAAACACCCAAGGGAAAAGGTAAGGCGGGCGCCAATGACGGGCAGATAAAACTATAGCTATGTCCGACGCAGCTGATCGCACGAAGGAGCTGGTGCTCTTGATGACGCAAAACCAGCGCCGCATTTTTTCCTATATCTACACGCTGGTGCCGGACCGCCATGCAGCGGAGGATATTTTGCAAGAGACCTCGCTGGTCGTTTGCGAAAAATTCGGCGACTACACATTGGGCACCGATTTCGTGGCGTGGGCGTGTCAGATTGCGTGGTGGCAGGTGCGCGCTTCGCGGACGAAATATGCGCGCTCGAAAGTGATCTTCGACGACAAGGTGCTCGAAGCCGTCGCGCACACCGCTGCCGAACTCGCACCCGAACAGGACGCGCGACACGAAGCGCTCGCGAGGTGTTTGCAAAAGCTCGCCACACGCGACCGCGAATTGCTGCTCACGCGCTATGAAAGCAACGTCGAGGAAGCGGCGCGCCGCACTGGGCGCTCGCTCGTCGCCGCATACAAGGCGCTCGCACGTTTGCGTAAACTTTTGCACGACTGCGTGACGAACCAACTCAGCTCGGAGGTCGCGACATGAACGACATTGAGCGGGTCGAGCTTAACGAACTGTGCAGTGCGCTCATGGATGGCACGCTCACAGAAACACAGCGTGCGCGTGTGGAGGAAGTGCTGCTCGCCAGCGAGGAGGCGCGGCGTTTTTACATCCGCACGATGGCGCTTTCGGCGAGTCTCATCGGCTATGCGTCGGAAATGCAGACGCCGGAGCCGCTAAACATCATTCGTCCGCCACAGTGGCGTCGCTGGATTTCTCCTCTCGCTGCGGCAGCGGTGATTTTGCTCGGCGTGTGGATTGGTCGCTCGTTCATCGGCGGAAAGAGCGGCGACGCTGCGGCGGATGGCGATGAAATGGTCGCACACATTTCCGGCGGGCAGGATTGCCAGTGGGCTGCCGCGACTCCCGGCGATGAACTCGCGCCCGGTCAGCGTCTCGAACTGAAATCCGGCTTTGCAGAAATCACTTTCGACTCCGGCGCGCAGCTCGTGCTCGAAGGCCCGGCGACGCTCGACGTGCGCTCCGCGTGGGAGGCCGAGCTTCAGCGCGGCACGGTGAAGGCCAATGTCCCGCAGGAGGCGATTGGTTTCACGCTCACGAATGCCACCGTGCAAGTGGTGGATCTCGGCACCGAGTTTAGTATGACCGCTGGCGACGATGGTGCGGCGGAGGTTTTCGTGTTGAAAGGCGCTGTCGAGGTTCATCCCCGTAGCGCAGGACATTTGCAAAAATCTGTGCTTCGTGAAAAGCAATCGCGGCGTTTTGCAAAGAACGGCGGTAGCGAGGTGCGCGACAGCGATGCGAAGTTTCAGCGGCTCGCGCGAAAAGTCGCGATGGTCCGCCGCGCGAGGCCGATGTCGTATGCGCGCTGGCATTTTGATGAGGGCGACGGCGACTTGGCAGCATCGGAGACGAACGGCTTTTCCGCAGGAGCATTGCGTATCGAAGGAAGCTCGCAACATTGGAGCGAGGGACGATGGGGAAAGGCGCTCGCATTTGATGGCAGCACGACTGCGAAGCTCGACGCCGCGCTCCCACGGGGCGTGCGCACTGTGGCGTTTTGGACACGCCTTTCCGAAACAGCGCCAGCCAACGATGGCGCGCTGGCCGGAGTCTCCATGGGCAAGGGCACATTCTTCGAGTTTCTCACGAACACGCGACCGGGGCAGGGCACGCCGGGCGCGCTGCGATTGCAGTCGGGCAACGGCTGGTTCATCGGCTCCACTCCACTGCGCGATGGACGCTGGCACCACATCGCCGCCGTCTTTGGCGCGAATCCAAAAAACGCCACAAAGCCCGGCCTCGCGCTCTACGTGGATGGCCGACTCGAAACACCCTCGGGCCGCCACGCTCTTCGTCGTAGCGACGAAAACGCGGGCGCGCTCTGGCTCGGTGGCACAACGGGAAGCAGCGAGCGCTTTCAAGGCTTGCTCGACGAACTCCTCGTCGCCGACCGCCAGCTTTCGCCGCAGGAAATCCGCCACCTCATGCGGACGAACCAGCTTCTCTCGCCCGAGACCGTCGCCGCAAACTGAGTCCCCAAGATTTTCGTGCGTCGCTGCTTGTTACGCTGAACAAGTATCCATCTCATCATGAAAGCACGAC
>JBEIQV010000049.1:0-14926 GCA_040376335.1 Verrucomicrobiia bacterium
CCGGGGCGCTTTGAATTTTTGAGGCTAGAGCCTGTGCTTAGTAGCGTTTGCCGCCACCACCACCGCCGCCGCCGCCGCGATAACCACCACCACCACCGCCGCCGCCTGCACCGGCACGTTCTTCACGTGGGCGTGCTTCGTTGACGGTGAGGGCGCGACCGCCCACGTCCTTGCCGTGGAAGAGGCTGATTGCCTTTTGTGCTTCGTCGGGTGTGGACATGGTGACGAATGCGAAGCCGCGTGACTGGCCGGTCATCCGGTCCTGCATCAGGGCGCATTCCTTGACGGTCCCCGCTTGCGCGAAGAGGTCCTGGATGTCGATTTCGAGTGTGTCGAAGGAAAGATTTCCTACGTAGAGTTTGCTGTTCATGTTTGTTGTTTGCTGACTATGGAGCTTCTGCGCTTGTTTCCGTGAATCGGATTTCGAACTGCCAAAGAAGACCACGGCGTGAGCCGCACTACAAACAACTAGCAATCTACCAATGCCCAAATGGGCTCTGAATCTGCGAGGTCAGAGTCGCAGGTAAGTGGGGAAGCACAACCTTTACTTTGAAATACTTTCGCCCACCCCTGTTGGATTCTGCTTAAAGGCGGCATGTTTCTCGACGCTCATCAACATTTCTGGCGCTACGACGCCGCTCAATATCCGTGGATTCCCGCAGGCTCGCCACTGCATCGCGACTGGCTCCCGGCGGATCTCGCGCCGTTGCAAAAACCGCTCGGCCTCGAAGGCAGCATCGCCGTGCAGGCGCGGCAGAACATCGCGGAAAGCGACTGGCTGCTCGGCCTCGCGGAAGCCGACGAGCGGGTGAAGGGCGTCGTCGGCTGGGTGGATTTGCGCAGCGAGCGCGTGGAGGAGGACATCGCGCGGCTGGCGCGGCATCCGAAGTTCGTCGGCGTGCGCCACGTGGCGCAGGATGAGCCGGATGATCGCTTCATGCTCGGCGCAGAGTTCATTCGCGGCATCGCGCTGCTGCGCCGCTATTCGCTCACTTACGACATCCTCATCTACCCGCGCCAGTTGCCCGCCGCCATCGAACTGGTGTCGAAATTTCCCGAGCAACCGTTCGTTTTGGATCACATCGCCAAGCCGCCGATCAAAGACGGCACGCTGTCCCCGTGGCGCGAGCAAATCCGCGAACTGGCCCGCGCCCCGCATGTGCTTTGCAAACTCAGCGGCATGGCGACTGAGGCCGACCATCGCGCATGGAAGCCGGACGACTTTCGTCCGTTTCTCGACGTAGTATTCGAGGCGTTCGGCCCGGAGCGATTGATGTGGGGCAGCGACTGGCCCGTGTGTCAGTTCGCCGCGAGCTACGAGCAAACATGGAAGCTCGTGGACGACTACACGCGCAGCATGAGCCACGAACACCGTGCCGCAATTTTCGGCGGAAACTGCGAGCGATTCTATTTGTGAGCACACAAGCGAGCACTCCTTGCTCCTACGCCCTTCCCTCGCTATGACGCGCGCCTGCCAATGTCAGTAAGCACCACATCCACGCCAGCACTCGAACCGATTCGCGTTCAAGCGAAGTTCTTTTTCGAGGGGGATAAAAAGTGGTTTCTGAAAGGAGTCACCTACGGGCCGTTCAAGCCGAATGCCGATGGCGATTACATGAGCACGCCGGAGCAGGCGGTGCGGGATTTTGCGCAGATGCGGGAACTGGGGATCAATTTGATCCGCGTCTATCACGTGCCTCCGCGCTGGCTGCTCGACCTTGCGGCTTCGCACGGCTTGCGCGTGCTGGTGAGCATCCCGTGGACGCAGCATGTCGAGTTTCTGAACTCGCGTTCGCTCTGCCGGCAAATCATGCGCGTGGTGCGCGAGACGGTGGCGAAAAATGTGGGGCATCCGGCAATCTTCGCATACCTCGTTGGCAACGAGGTGCCGACGACGATGATTCGCTGGCTCGGCGTGGCGCGCGTGCAGTTGTTCCTCGATCGGCTCATCGAGATCGCCCGCGCGACGGACCCGCGTCCGCTCTATAGCTACGCAAGCTTTCCGCCCACGGAATACATCCGCCCGGCGAACGTGGATTTCCTTTCGCTCAACGTGTATCTCGAGCGTCGCACGGACTTCGAACGCTACCTCGCGCGTCTGCAAAATATCGCGGAGGAAAAGCCCCTCATACTTGGTGAATTCGGACTCGATACGATGCGCAACGGTGAGGACAGGCAGGCGGAAATCCTCGACTGGCATCTCGATGTCGTCGTGCAGGGTGGCGCGGCGGGAACGATTTTCTTTGCGTGGACGGACGAGTGGTTCACTGGTGGACACGAGATTACGGATTGGAAATTCGGCCTCGTCACTGCGGATCGTCAGCCGAAGAAGGTGTTCGATGTTTTGAAAAAGAAACTCGGGCAGGACGGCAACGTGAGCGCACGTGTGCCGTTGCGACGCTACCCGCGCGTGAGCGTGATCGTGTGCAGCTACAATGGCGCGAAGACTCTCGGTGAATGTCTGCGCTCGCTCGATGCGGTGCGCTATCCCGATTTTGAAATCGTGCTCGTGGACGACGGCTCTAAGGACAACACGCAGGAGATCGTGAAGCAGTGGCTCGCCGAGCGTGCTTCAAAAACGACGGACTATCAGCCGACTTTCATTTCCATCATTCAAAAAAACATGGGCCTCAGCTATGCGCGCAACGTCGGCGCGCACGGCTCCACCGGCGAACTGATCGCCTACACGGACAGCGACTGTATGCCCGACGCAGACTGGCTTTTTTACCTCGTTGGAACGATCCTCAGCGGCGACTACGCGGGAGTCGGCGGGCCGAATATTTCACCGCCCGCTGTGAACTGGGTGCAGGCCGCTGTCGCCGCGTCGCCCGGCGGGCCGAGCCATGTGTTGCTCACCGATACCGTCGCGGAGCACGTGCCCGGTTGTAACATGGCGTTCTGGCGTTGGGCATTCGATAGCCTGGGTGGCTTCGATCCCGAATACCGCAAGGCTGGCGACGACGTGGATTTTTGCTGGCGCTTGCAGACGAGCGGCGGCGTGGTCGCGTTTTCTCCGAGCGCGATTGTTTGGCATTACCGCAGATTCACGCTCGATGCTTTCCGCAAACAACAGGAGGGCTATGGCGAGGCGGAGGCGCTGTTGCGATTCAAGCATCTCGTTTTTTTTGGCCCGACTGGCACGGCAAAATGGAAGGGCCAAATCTATGGTGCGCCGCGTCTGACGTGGTGGTTCAGCAAGCCGCTGATTTACCACGGCGTTTTCGGGCAGGGGCTTTTTCAATCGCTCTATCCCGCGCCGATTTCGCAACTCGCAGCCTATTTGAGCAGCATCGAATGGATCGCGCTTACGCTCTTCGTCGGTGCGCTCGGCATCCCGCTCGAATGGCTACGCATCGTGCCTGTGATGATGCTGCTCGGAACGGTCAGCGTCTCGCTTTCGTGGATGGTGAACATCCGCATCGAACCAAAATACGACAGCATTCGCGCGCGTTTGCTTGTTGCGTTTCTCGCTTTCATCCAGCCGCTCGGGCGCGGTTGGGCACGCTACTTTACATGGCTCAAATTCAAGCGCACTCCGGCTGCGGTCATATCCACGCCCGAGCCTGATTTGCCGAGCGACAGTCGTGGTGGAAGCACACGGCAGATCGATTTTTGGAACGAAACCGGCCAGGGCCGCGAAGCATTGCTGGAGAAAGCAGTCGCATTGCTCGATGCCGAGGGCTGGCGCTATTCCTACGACACCGGCTGGCAGAAGTGGGACGTGCTCGTTTACGGCAACTTTTGGTGGAGTGTCACGCTCGGCACCGTGACCGAATACCACGGCGGCCCGAAATGCCTCACACGCGCGCGCCTTCGCAGCAAGATGGTGCCGACGACTTTCCTCGTGAACGCCATTGCGCTCAGCGTTCTACTTTACCGACAGATTTTCACGAGCAACCACGATATGTGGTTCATCGGCATATACGCGGCGTTCGTGCTCTTGATCGCTGTGCGTGCCGCGCGCTTGAAGCGCCGCGTCGCCGACCTCGTCATCCACGCAGCACACACCATCGGTCTTGCACGCGTGAGCGGCGACAGGGCCAAACCCAAGGCGGCAAAATAAAAAATGATCCCACGCGAAATCGTAGTTGAAAAAGCAGACGTCGGCTGGCGACTGGATCATTTCCTCATGGAAAAAGTGCCGGAGCTTTCGCGCTCGCGTCTGCAATCACTCATCAAGGGCGGGCACCTCACCGTCAACGGCGCGCAGGCAAAGCAAAACGACAAGCTGCGCGGCGACGAACGCATCGTGCTCACTGAGCCTGAAGTCACGCCCAGCACCACGGAGGCCGAGGACATCGCACTCGATGTGCTCTACGAAGACAGCGACCTCATCGTGATCAACAAACCCGCCGGCCTCGTCGTGCATCCCGCAGTCGGCCACCTCACCGGCACGCTCGTGAACGCGCTGCTGCATCATTGCGACGAACTGAGCGGCATCGGCGGAGTCGAGCGCCCCGGCATCGTCCACCGGCTCGACAAGGAAACGAGCGGTTGCATCGTCACCGCCAAGAACGACCTCGCACACCAGTCGCTCGCGGAGCAATTCGCCGAGCGCGATGTCTCAAAAATCTACCTCGCGCTCGCGAGCGGACGCTTCAAGAAAAAGGACGGCGTCGTGGAAAACCATCTCGGTCGCCATCCCGCGCACCGGCAAAAAATGGCGGTGGTGGATCCGCTCAAAGGTCGAATTGCGAAGACAACATGGCGCGTTCTCGGCGAACTCGCTTGCGGCACGATTGTCGAATGCACGCTGCACACAGGACGCACCCATCAAGTGCGCGTCCACCTCAAACACCTCGGACATCCCATCCTCGGAGACGAAGTGTATGGTAAGCGTGGCACCTTCGAGCGCCAGATGCTCCACGCGTGGAAACTTGGTTTCGCACATCCCCGCGATGGTCGCCGTCTGGATTTCACCGCACCGATTCCAGCGGACTTCCGCGCTGCGGGTGTGGAACTGTAAATTTCACTGCGCACATTTATCTTGTGCAGCAACGCTCGCCCGTTCTTGTTTCGCGATTCGTATGCCTTATCTGCATTTCACCTCTCAGCCGTCAGACAGTATTCCCCAAAACCATCGCGCTCTCTTTTCAAAAGAAACAGGCCGGTATGCATCGAGTGCGTTCGCCGCAACTCTTGCGACCATCCTCGTAGCGACATCAGTTTTCGCCGAAGACAAGGCAACGCCAGCAACACCGATAGAGCCGCCTCCCCTCACTGGCATGGCGCTCATCAAAGCCGGCACCAACAACGGCAAGGACCCAGACGGACGGGAGCACAAATTGACGGTGAAGGATTTCTACATGGACAAATACGAAGTGACGAAAGCGCTTTGGGACGATGTTTATACTTGGGGCAGAGCGCATGGATACCAGTTCGACAATCCGGGTTTTGGCAAAGCGCCAGATCATCCCGTGGTTTCGATCAATTGGTTTGATTGCGCGAAGTGGTGCAATGCACGCAGCGAAAAGGAGGGCAGGACGATTTTTTATTTGGTGGACGGAAAACCATATCGCTCGGGAAAGGACATCAAAAACTTGAAGGTGGACTTCGCAGTTTCCGGATACCGCCTGCCGACTGACGACGAATGGGAGTATGCAGCGCGTGGAGGATTGCAGGGAAAGCGGTATCCGTGGGGCGATGAGATTGACCACACGAAGGCGAACTATCTCGGGCATTCATCCGGCATTCCCTACGACAAGGGATATGAAGGAAACGACAAGCGGTTTGTCACAGCGGATGGTGCGTCCACGGCGGCAGTCGGCAGTTTTCCGCCAAACGCCTACGGGCTGTATGATATGGTGGGCAACGTCTGGGAGTGGAACTGGGACTGGTCGCTTACTTCGCCAAATGTGCATCGCTCACTGCGTGGCGGCGCATATTCCTACTCGTGCGACTATGCGCGGCTTGCCTCTCGCTCCGACCTCTACACGGAGAACACTTATTTCTCCATCGGCTTCCGCACTGCTCTCACACCCGACGAAAAGACGAAGGAGGCAAAATAATGAAACTCAAAACCTTTGCAGTCACAGCAGCCCTAGCTTGGACGGTATGCGCCAGCGCATTGAATCTTCACGCTGCCAATCCACTCAATCTTCTTCCGACGCCGAAGCAGTTGAAAGTCGAGGGCGGACAAATTCCGCTGACGGCGGAGTCGCGGATTGTTTCCGCAGACCCAAAGCTGAAACCGCTGGCGCAAATTTTGTCGGATGAAATTCTCCTCGTCACGAAATTGAAACTCGCGGTTGCCGAGGGGGAACCCAAAGCCGGCGACATCGTGCTGAAGATCGATCCGAAGATTAAAGCTGACGCGGACATTTTAACGGTGCGTGGACAGGAAGTGCTCAAGACGCGGGACTACGCGCACACCATCGCAGTCACCGACCGAATCGTGATCGAGGGCTGGGATTATCGCGCTGTTTGCGAAGGCACGACGACTCTGTTGCAGGCCATCGTGATGCAGGGAGACACCGCGTCGGTTCCGAAAATGACGGTCAAGGACTGGCCCTATTCCGACTACGGCGCGATCATGCCCGACTGCGCGCGTAGCCATCAGCCGATTCACGTTTTGAAGATCGCCGTCGAGACGTGCCGCCTTTTCAAAATCCGCTACCTGCATTTGCACTTGAGCGACGACAGCGCGTTCACATTTCCATCCACGGCGTTTCCGGAGGCGAGCAGTGTGCATCATCCGCCGGTCACTCCATACACACTTGCTGAGCTAAAAGAGTTGGTCGCCTATGCAGACGCGCGGGGCGTCACCTGCGTGCCGGAACTCGCAGGCCCCGGGCACTGCACTGCGTTGATGAGTGGACTCAAAGGCAAGATTGGTGATCCGAAGTGGCGCACGATGGATGTCCTTAACCCCGATATTTATCCGATTCTGGATACGCTGGTCGGCGAGATGTGCGACGTCTTCAAAAGCTCCCCTTATTTTCACATCGGCGGGGATGAAGTGGAGCCGGCCTTTTACTTACCGAACGAGCATGTGAAAAAATATATGAAGGAGCACAACCTCACCGGCGAGCACACGCTCTGGCTGCCTTACGGGCAGAACATGGCGAGGATCGTCAAGAAACACGGCAAGAAAACCGTGATGTGGGACGGCCGTCCTGTCGGTGTGCCGCTGGATCGCGAACTGGCAAAGGAAATCATTCTTTACACTTGGTTCCCGCTCAAGGGACGCGCGAGGGAGGCGCAGGAATTCGGATACACGACGATCACGGTTCCGTGGGATATGCCACCTTTCCCCGAGTTTAGTATGTTTGCTTGCAACGGAGACGTGCTCACTCCGAGGGACAAGGTGCTGGGTCACTGCCGCCCGATGTGGGAGATGGATCAAATCGCCCTCGTTCACAGCTACCTCCCAGGCTCGCCGGAGCGTCACGAGCGCACATGGGGGCCGGACAGCGTCATCGAAGAGAGCTACCACAAGGACCGCATGGCGCAGCAGAACGCCCGCGCCTTCTCCATCGTCAGGCCGGTGGATTTCAAATTTGAGGGAGCCATGAAGGAGGGATTCTTCAGCGAGCCGATCACCGTCAGCATGAGCACCATCGTGCCCGGTGTGCAGATCCGCTACCGGCTCGATGGCAAGGAGCCGACGAAGGATTCCCCGCTTTACGAAAAGCCTTTCAAAGCCGCCGAGAGCCTGAGTATACGCGCGGCGCTTTTTGAAAAGGACGGCAGACAATTCGGCAACACCAGCGTCTCGAAAACGCAGGAGTATCGCAGCTTCGAGCAGAACCTGACCACCGGCAAACCCGTGAAAGCCTCATCGGTCGCCGGGGAAGGCAAGAATGTCGAAGTCGCCGCCAACGCCAACGATGGCTGGGTGGCTTTCAGTAAATTGTGGGGCGCGTGGAAGCCGCCGCAATGGTGGCAGGTGGACTTGGAGAAAACCTGCACGCTGGATTGCGTCCACATCTTCCCGTGGTGGGAGGGCAAACGGGTTTTCAAATACAACATCGAAGTCTCCGAGGACGAAAAGACCTGGACCAAAGTGGCAGATGCGGAAAGCAACACCGAGCCAGCCACGGAAAAAGGCGTGCTGCATAAATTCAAGCCAACGCCCGCCCGCTACGTCCGCGTGAATATGCTCAAGAATAGCGTGCAGGACGCCGTGCAAATGGTGGAACTGCGCGTTTACGAAGAGGGAAAATAGGAGATGCGCATCGCTTGCGCTGGAGCCGTCGCCCCCTCTAACCTCCGCGCATGAGCGATAGCCAGAACGCGACCGATATCGTCCACTCGGCACTGCACGCCCTTCATGAGCAGGGTGTGCATTTCCATGCATCAAACGACACGCTCGCGCGGCTCGCTGAAACCGTCGGCCAAAAATCCACAGCTTTACCAGCGCGCACCGCACCACAGCAGGACGACACGCGACCAAAGCACGATCTCCGCGCCGCATTTCAGGCGCAGATGAGCACCGCTCCCGCTGCGGCTCGCACGACCGCGAGCCATACACCCGCGCGAGCAGCGTCACCTTTCACAGAAGTCGCCAACGCAACCACGCTTGCGCCATCCACCGGCGCGAAAGCCGAGCGACTCGCCGCCATGCGCGGGCCGGTGCTCACCTGCACCAAGTGCCCGCACCTTTTAAAAACGCGCACACAAGTCGTTTTCGGCGTCGGTAATCCTGATGCGGAATTGATGTTCGTCGGCGAGGCGCCCGGCGCGGATGAAGACCTCGTCGGCGAACCATTCGTTGGCAAGGCGGGCCAGCTCCTCACAAAAATCATCGAGACGATGAACCTCAGTCGCAGCGACGTGTATATTGCCAACGTCCTCAAATGCCGTCCTGACACCCCGCCGGGCGAAGCCGGAAACCGCAAACCGAGCACACAGGAAATGCAAACGTGCAAGCCCTACCTGCTGGAGCAAATCAACATCATCCAGCCACGAGTGATCGTCGCACTCGGCGGCACCGCAGTCGAAGGGCTGCTCAACATCGAAAAAGCAGGCATCACCCGGATGCGCGGCCAATGGCAGGACTTCCACGGCATTCCGCTCATGCCCACTTTTCACCCCTCCTACTTGCTGCGCAACCAATCGCTCACGGAAAAACGCCACGTCTGGGAAGACATGCTCGCCGTGCTGGAAAAACTCGGCCACCCCATCAGCGCCAAACAACGCGCATTCTTCCTCCCGCGCGGCTGAGTGAAGCATACGACCTCGATTTCAAACGAGGCGCGTTACACGCACTTCGACTGAAATCGAAGTCGAATTACTTGAGCGTCTGTTCCATCGCCGGGTCGGGCTCCGCGCCCAACTCCACTGCCTTTTTGTAAGCTTTGCGTGCCTCTTCTTTGTTCGGCGGGTTTTTGAGCGTCTGCGTTACTGCGAGGTTAAACCACGCATCGGCATATTTGGGGTCGAGTTGGATCGCTGTTTCCAATTCCTTTTGTGCCGCTTCAATCCAGCCTTTTTGTGCGGCGGTGATGCCGAGGTAATTGTGTGCGGTGGAGTTCTTCGGATTGATTGCGAGTGACTTTGTCAAAGCGTTCACAGCCTCGTCGTATTTGCCCTGACTGTATTCGACGATGCCGAGTGTGCACCAACTGAAGTGGTCCTCCGGCGCGATGGCGATGGCTTTGCGAAAGCTCTCCTCGGACTGCTTGTATTTTCCCGCACGAAACTGGACCACCCCGCGATTGGAAAGCAGATAGAGATTGTTTGGCGCAAGTTGGAGCGCCTTGTCATAGAGCTTCTCCGCGTCTGCATATTTGTCGCGCTCGAAAGCCTGCTTCGCCTGCTCGGCAAGCGGCTTCACATCCTCGGGCAGGCCACGGACACCGCCTACAGTCTTAGTTTGCACAGTGGGGGTCTCCACTGTCTCCGGTGGCTTTGTCTCCGCAGGCTCACGCGTGGGAAGCGCTGGTTTGTCGAGCTTCGCCTGATCTGCGGGTTTCGCATTTGCGGGTTTTTCGACAGCAGGTTTCTGCACGGGCTTTTCAGCCGGTTTTTCAACAACTGGCTTTTCCTCGGGCTTTTCGACATCAGGAAGCGGTGGGAGAGGTTTGTCCGTCGTGTTTGTATCGGGTGATTGGACGACGGGAGCTTTTTCCACTGGAGGTGCTGGTTTCACTTCTGTCGTCGCCGTTCCAGCCTGGAGATTGCTACTGTCAGTCTTGATGGCGACGAGCGTATTCGGATCCTGCACTTCGATGACGGGTTTCTTAAACAGTCTCCGCTCCTCACCACTCAATTTCACCACGGGCTGCGTGAGGTAGTTGATTTGTTTTAACATCACATCGGACTGAATTTGCAGACGGTCCATTTCCTTTTGCAGCATCTTTTTCCGCTGGGCTCGGTTCGCGTCTTCTTGCAGCACGCGCATCACGATTCCCTGCAAAAGTTTATTCTCAGCCTCCATCTTGCTGCGATCTTCGGCGCTTGCAGCCTTGTCCGCTTTATACTGGGTGAGTTCCTTGGTGTATTCGGCTACTTTCTTTTGCAGGCCGCCAATTTCGTTTTGGAGTGTCGCATTTTTTTCCTGCGAAACAGCGAGTGCTTTTTGCACTTCCGCCACCTGCTGCTTGAGTGCCACGACTTCCTCGTCCTTCCTCGGAGCATCGGTTTTGAAACTGAGGATTTGTTTCTCAGCCTCGCTGAGTTTTTTCAAAAGAGTCGCGTTGTCAGCGATGAGCTTGTCGGTCTGTTTGTTGAGTTCTTTCAGGCGCGTGATCTCGACCCGTGCTTCGTCGCGATCCTTTGTGAGAGATACGATCTCCCCCTTCAACTCGGCTTCACGTTTTTGGAATTGCTCCGCCTGCGCCGCTTCACGCTTCTTGAATTGCTCCGCTTGATCAGCCTCGCGCTTCTTGAATTCTTCGATCAGCGCGGCCTTCGATTTCTGCTCCGCATTCAGCTTCGCTTGTAGCTGCTTGACCTGCTCCGGCAGTCCACTCGTCTCGGCAACTTTTGCAGAGACTGCTTTGCTGCGGGCGAGAAGCTGGTTAATGCGCTCCTCCGCAGCCGCAAGGTCGGCGTCGGTGTCTGCGTTCTTCTTCTTCGCAGCTTCAAACTGTGCCTTGGCGGCAGCGAGCTGCCCTTCGAGTTCCTTGGCCTTGTCGCCGCTCGTCTCCCCTTTGCTTTTCAATTCGAGAACATTCTTTTGATACAACTCCGCAAGACTCTGCGCCTCTTTGCGCGCTGCTTCTGCCTTCTTGCGGGCAGCTTCCGCCTCAGCAATATCCTTGGTCAGTTTTTCATTATTCTGCTGCTGTTCATGGAGCTTGTCGTTCGCTTCGGAAAGTTGCGCTTCCAGATTGTTGATACGCTGCTTCACCACATCAAGCGGATCGGATCCCTCGGGTGTCTTGCTCGGCGCAGGCTTTAAATTTCTCCCGGGCCTTGGCGGCTTCGGCTCCACTGAGGGCGGTAGCGCCCCACTGCTGCTTGGGTCGAGGGGATCTTTTGTGTCAATCGGCGGCAACACACCCGGATCGTCCTTCTTTTCCCCGCCCATCTTGGTCTGCACACGGTCAATCGCCTTCATCGTCTGAGCGAGTCGGTATTCCACCAAATCCGGCTGCCAGTTTGGCGACTCCTTTTTAATGCGCGTAAGCGTATCCGCAGCAGCGCGGAATGTCTTCAGCGCTGCTTTGAAATCACTGGAGCTTTCCTGCTCCTCGCCTTTACGGACGTTGAGGAATGCGTTGACGAATTGCTCCTGTGCGGGGTCGAGACCCTGAGCACGTGCGGTGAGCGGAACGGCGGCGAAACCGACGAGAAGACAGAGGATGGCGAATGTGCGGCGCATGGCTTTTTTTGGGAAAAGGGTTGCGAAGCTACTTGAACACTTCACGCGAGGCAATCAGTTCTCTTCCATACCTTGTGAACCATCCGTTACCCATCATCTGGCTGAAACCCGCGCAACTCGCCATATTCACCGCTGCGGGAACCACCGCACACCGCATCGCGACCAGTCCCGACGGCTGGATCGAGCGCCTCGGCGACGACGCACTTGTCTGCTTCAAAAACGACGCCATCCGCGATGATCTCGCCGCCACGCTTGCCGAATGGTGCAAAGCCGCCGCGTGGCACCCGCACCGCATATTCGCCAAATTTCTTCCACGTCATAATCAAGACCGTATCGCCCCTACGCTGCTCAGCGGCGACGCGACACTCCCACTCACCACCACCGTCACCGAGGCGGGTGCCTGCTACACCCTCGACTTTGCCGCAGGCTATTCTCACGGCCTCTTCCTCGACCAGCGTGCGAACCGCGCATTCCTTCGTCGCATGGCACCCAAGCGCGTCCTAAACACCTTTGCCTACACCTGTGCTTTCAGCGTTGCCGCCGCACTCTCCGGCGCAGAAACCGTCAGTGTGGACCTGTCTAAGAAATCCCTCGACCGCGGGCGCGAAAACTTCGCTCTTAACCAACTCGACACCACCACGTGCCACCGATTCATCGCCGACGATGTCCTCGATGTCCTGCCGCGACTGAGCCATCGTGGGGAGAAGTTCGACGCTATCATCCTCGACCCACCCACCTTCTCCCGTGGAAACAAGGGTCGCCGCTGGCAGGTCGAGCAGCACCTCGAAGACCTCCTCAGCGCAGCAATGGAACTCGCCACACCCAAAGCGCACATTCTCCTTTCGACAAACTGCACCAGCCTCACCATCCGCGACCTCGAAAGCATGGCCCGCTATTGTTGCAAACTCCATCGCCGCCCCGTTAATTTTCATCGCGAATCCCAGCAAGTGGACTTCCCGCAGGGGCACGGTGCCACAACGCTCTGGCTCGTTTAATTCACAACCAGCACGGCGTGCTTAAAATCCGAAACTCGACATGCCGGGCTTGATTTCTTTGAAGCTCCCTTGGTTCTGCGCAGCGAGGTCGGTCATGAATTTCTGACCTCCGTCCGCGAGATAGGCGACGACATTGATCACAATGGGACGGGGCATATCTTTTTGTTTCGCTTGTATTTTTGTCAGGATGTCCGCCCCTCCAAATCCGCCATCAGTCGGCGCACCATCACTGACCAAACAAATCGCGTCAGGGTTCATCTGAAAGGCGTAATCAAGTGCAGCCATCGTGCGCGTGCCAGCATGATTTATTTTCGTAGCGTCCGTCGTCGCGCCAGCGGCAGGCTGGAAACCGGCTGCAGCACGCTCCTTCGCCCGCTGATCCGCTATGGCGTTGAGTGCCGGGCTATACTGGCGGATGAAGCGGATCGCTCCCTCTTTTTGTCCGTCGTTAGCGGGAATCATCATGCCCTCTTTATACGGCTTCACGTCGCCGGCAAAACACACCACGTTGAACGCGATGCTCGCATCAAGACTGCGAATCACGCGCCAAACTTCGGCCTCGAGGGCCGCGTAGGTCTGGATGCCCTTGATGGGCGCGCGTGCAGGCATACCGGGCCTCACGGGACCGCGCGAAGGATCCATCACCATGCTGTCCGAAACGTCCACCAAAAGCACGATGCTCTTGGCGCGTGTGCGCAGACCGAAGAAATTGATACCGCTGCCGCTGCCGCTGCCGCCGCCGCCCGCTGTGCCAGTGACGCCTGACGATGTGCCGCTGCCACCCATGCCGATGGCTCGATTGGCGAAAACATCGGTCGTCGCGCTGGGCAATTCGGGCATTTCCGGGAGGGCTACTTTTGCAAAAGCGGAGTTTGTAGTGACACGCTTGGCCTGCTCGGGCGCGCTCATGGTGCTCTGCTTGCGACCGAGTGAAACCTTGTGCTCCGCACTCTGCTTTGCCGAATCGGGCCCCGCACCGGGAGCCATGAATTTTTTTCGCGGCTGCTGCGGGCTGGAAATAATCCATATCGTAGCGACGATGCCGAATACGAGGTGGACGACTATGGCGACAAAGAGCCATTTACGAAGGACGATCTTGGCCCACAAATCACTCCAAAAATCACCTCCATCCTCGCGTGGGGGCTTTGGTGCCTTGGGTTGTTTGACGACTTTGGGTGTAGGAGTTGCGGCCATAAAAAATTATGGGTTTGGTTTTTCTTCTTTCTCGGTTGTTGCCGGTTCGGGGTCGGCGGGTTTGCCTTCCTTCGCTGCCTTTTCGGCATCGGGATCGGCAAGCTGCTCTTTGCGTTTGATGATTTTTTGTTCGAGTTCATTCGTCGCCGTGGCCTCGGACGTGCCAGCAAAATTTTCACGCAGCTCTTTGATAGAAATGAGAGCGCGCTCGAAATCCTCGAAGCCAAAATACGCACGAGCCGCCCCAAGTGTTGCCTGCGCCTGAAACATCCGCTGCGAAGGATAGAGCGCTGCGATACGCATATAGCTGAGCAGTGCCTCTTCGTAGCGAACCTCCGCTTTGTCGTTCTCGTGCTTCGCCTTCAACTCATCGGCAAGTGCCAGCAGGCTGTCGCCCTTATTCACTGCGATGAGGCTGAGGATGTCGGGGCGTTTGGTGGAGCGAATGGCGTCCGTGTAGGCATAGAGCGCACTGGTGTGCTCGCCCTTGCGTGTGCGAGCGACGGCGGTGAAGGCCTTGGTGAACTGTTTAAAATCCTCGGTGGAGCCGAGCCGCCCATACTGCTCGGCGACGTCTGCTGCTTCCTTCTCTTTCTTCAGAACAAGCAGCGCCTGAATCTGGAGTGGCACCAAGTCCGGCCACCAACTGCCCGGTGCATCGCGGAATCCGCCGAAATATTTGATGTCCTGATCCAGCTTCTTGAGCGCCTCCTCGGCGCGGCCAGCGGCAATCAAATCCGGCGCAGTGTCGAGCACGGCGGGTTTAGGAAAAAAGAGACGGAAGACATCTTTCACCGACCAGCCAAACTCGCCCTCAGTCACAGGCCCTCCGGGTTGCGCAGGAGGGATGGTAATCGTCGCGCGGATGACGTCACCATCGCGCCTCATGCTTTTCGGGTAGATGATTTTTCCATCGTTCAACTCGATGCGGATAGCATCGGGTGGCGGTGGCTTTTCCGCAGAAATC
>JBEIQV010000070.1:0-12618 GCA_040376335.1 Verrucomicrobiia bacterium
GCCTTCGCTTCGCCGCTCCCGCAGGGGAGTCAGGCTCAGCAAAGGCAGAGCAATTTACAGAAAAACTTTTACACCGACGAACGACGCCCGTGGCCTCCGGAAAAAACGACCTTTATTCCGTAGCCCTGCACGAAATTCTGCACTCCATCGGCTTCGGCGTATCGGATACCTGGTCCTCACTTCACTCTGGCACCACATGGACCGGCGCGAACGTCATCTCTCTAACGGGCACTGGAGCAAACATGGTATCTTCCGGAGGCGATCACGTCGCAGATGGCTTTATGAGCCTGCGCCTGAGTGATGGTTTAGCACAGGAGTCAGTGATGGATCCAAGTATCACGGTTGGCACTCGAAAATCACTCACTGAAGTTGATTTGGCGTTCCTTCGTGACTTGGGCTACACGACAATCCCCGAGCCATGCGCAGGTATGCTCGTGATTGGAGCCGGGCTTGTATTTTCGACATTGCGCCGCCGCACCAGAAACTAGTCGAAAACCAAAACCACAGGCTGGCAGCGTCAGTCGCAACCCGATTAAACTTGTGGCATGAGCACATCCTCGACACGCATTTTCCTCGTCCGCCATGGTGCGACTATCCTCACCGCTGAAGATCGCTTCGCTGGCGCGACCGATGTTCCGCTTTCCGACGAAGGGCGCGAGCAGGCGCGGCGGCTGGCTGGCCGGTTGGGCAGGGAGAAGTTGTCGGCGGTGTATGCCTCGACTCTCGGTCGCACGCAGGAAACGGCGCGCATCATCGCGGAGCCACACGGGCTCGACATCGTAGTGCGCGACGGGCTGAAGGAAATTTCGCACGGGCGCTGGGAACAGATGACGCGGCGCGAAGTGGAATCAAAATGGCCGCAGGAATCGGCGGCGTGGGACAAGGACCCTTACACGTTTGCGCCCGAGGGCGGTGAAAGCGGACTCGCGGTGACGGCGCGCGCTCTCCCAGTCCTCATGGACATCGTGCGCGCACATCCCGGCGGCAACGTTCTCGTGGTTTCGCATAAAGCGACGATCCGTCTGCTGCTCAGTTCGCTGCTCGGTTTTGACCCGCGCCGTTATCGGGACAACCTCGATCAAAATCCCTGCGCGCTGAACATCGTGGATTTCAAGGACCCGGTGCGCGCGCGCCTCACGCTGTTCAACGACACGTCGCACTATACCGAGGCTGGCAATGCAATCCCCGCAGTGCCCACCGCACGACTCTCGAAGTCGTGGGACGAACCGGCGATGTAAGCGAACGTGGGCAAGCACGTCCTCATCATTGGCGGTGGCGTCATCGGGCTTTCGACGGCGTATTATGCTGCGAAGCGCGGGCTGCGCGTGAGAGTGGTGGATCGCGGCGGCGGTGGATGTTCGTTTGGAAATGCAGGGATGATTGTGCCGTCGCATTTCACACCGCTCGCTGCGCCGGGGATGGTGGCGATGGGGCTCAAGTGGATGTGGAATCCCGAGTCGCCGTTTTACATCAAACCGCGATTGAATTGGGAACTCGCGGCGTGGGCGTGGAAATTCATGCGCGCCTCGACAAAGGAACACGTCGCGCGATGTGCTCCTGTGATTCGCGATTTGTCGTTTGCAAGCCGCGCGCTGTTTGAAGAACTCGCTCATACGCTCGACTTCGGCCTCGTGAAACGCGGGTTGCTGATGCTTTGCAAAACCCAGCACGCGCTCGACGAGGAAGCGCGCACGGCTCCGACGGCAAATGCGCTCGGCGTGCCGGCGGAGGTGCTTGATGCGAAAGCAACTGCGGCCCTCGATCCGGCGGTGACGATGGATATCGCGGGCAGCGTTTATTTTCCAAAGGACTGCCATCTTTCGCCAGAACGATTCATGGCGGCGCTGCGCGGCGAGTTGGAAAAAATGGGCGTAACTTTTCACAACGACACAACGGTGAAGGGCTGGCGCACCGAAGGGCGGCGCGTGTTGGCAGTGGAGACCTCGCGCGGCGAGATGGAGGCGGACGAATTTGCGCTGTGCGGCGGCGCGTGGACGCCCGGCATTTTGCGAGGCCTGCGCTCCCAACTGCCGATGCAGGCTGGCAAAGGCTACTCACTCACGCTCGCGAAGCCGCGTGAGCTGCCGCAGTTGTGCGCGATTTTTACCGAGGCTCGTGTGGCTGTGACGCCGATGAACGGCGCGCTGCGTTTCGGCGGAACGATGCAAATCGCCGGGCTGGATGAAACGATCAACGCGCGCCGTGTCGCGGGAATTGTGAAGGCCGTGTCGCGCTACTACCCGCAATTTTCACCGGATGATTTCGCGGACGTGAAACCCTGGGCTGGCCTGCGCCCATGTTCGCCGGATGGAATGCCCTTCATCGGACGCATCCGGGCCTACGATAATCTCTCGACCGCCACCGGCCACGCGATGATGGGCCTCAGCCTCGCGCCCATCACCGGCAAGCTCATGGCGGATGTCTTCACGCACGAACTGCCGGCCATCAATCTCGCGCTGCTCGACCCTGAGCGTTACGGGTAGCATCCAGAGAAATTGCACCGCTTTTCAGCGGTAAAATCTCCTCCTAGCGCCGAGCACAGATCATTTTTTTCGCGAAGACAACATTCTCGTTGCACCGCGAAAGCGGTCATTGAAAAGTCCGCGTCCATCGTTGAGAAGGGCGGCGCGTGAACATTCACCATCTGGAAATCTTCTACTACGTCGCGCGCCATGGCGGCATCAGCGAGGCGGTGCGCAAATTTCCCTACGGCATCCAGCAGCCAGCGGTGAGTTCGCAAATCATCCAGCTCGAACGCAGTCTCGGGACGAAACTTTTCCAGCGCCGTCCGTTTGAACTGACGAAAGCGGGCGAGCGGTTGTTCGCATTCATCCAGCCGTTCTTTAGCGACATCGCGAAGGTGGCTGATGAGTTGCAGGGAAAGGCGGCGCGCTTCGTCCGCATCGGCGCATCGGGGCCGGTGCTGCGCTATCACATGCCGGAAGCGCTGCGAAAAATCCGCGAGACGATGACGGGGCTCACACTCAATCTCTACGAAGGCTACGAGCAGCAACTCGCGCAGATGTTGAAGAAGGACGAAATAGACTTGGCGGTGACTGTCCTCAACGAATCTTCCACAGCGGGACTTGGCTCAACGCCACTCATCACGATCCCACTCGCGCTGCTCGTGCCGAAATCGAGCCGCATCCGCGATGCTGCCGAGCTGTGGAAACGCGACACGATTGATGAGCCGCTGAGCTCGCTACCCGCGCATGATTCCATCGCGGGTTGTTTCCAGCGCGGCCTGCAAAAACTCGGCGTGGATTGGTCGCCCGCTCTTGTCGTCAGTTCGCTGGAATTGATCGAAACCTACGTCGCCGAGGGCTACGGCATCGGCGCGACCATCGCAGTGCCCGGAGTGAAAGTGCCGCCGGGCCTGCGTCGCCTGCCGTTGCCGGACTTTGAACCAATCGCCATCGGGGCGCTTTGGTCAGGCGAAGGCTCGCCGCTCGTGCGCAAACTCATCGCGGCATTTCAGCAATACGCGAAAGGGCTGACAGCCGAAGTCTGAGCAGCATTTCTTTTCCGCTAATCACCGCCCTCGTCGCGGGTGATCCCCACTGAGTCGCCGTGGAACGGCCGCTTGTTTGCCCGCCGGGAAGCCCCGGTTTGTCGGCGGAAAACAGGTTGTCCTCCCGGTTGGCTCATCTACCTTTCACCGCGTCGGCGCAAAACCCTGAACCATCATGAGCGACTCCAAACCCATCACATGGCACGATGATCCGGCTCATTTCCGCCGCACTTCACGGCGCGATTTTCTCTACGCCGGACTTGTCGGCGGACTCGGCCTCACGATGGGCGATTACTTCAAGCTCCGCGCAAACGAGACCGACATATTCGAGCCGACTGCGCAATCCATCATCCACATCTTTCTGCCCGGCGGCAGCGCACATCAGGAAACGTGGGACCCGAAACCGCTCGCGCCCATCGAATATCGCGGCCCGCTCAGCGCGATTGATACGGCAATTCCCGGTGTCAAATTTTCCCAGCATTTGCAGCGCACCGCAAAAATCGCCGACCGCCTCACCATCATCCGCTCTATGACACACGGCGAAGCAGCGCACGAACGCGGCACGCACAACATGTTCACCGGCTACCGCCCGTCGCCCGCGATTCGCTTCCCGTCCTTCGGCGCAGTCGTCTCGCACGAACTCGGCTCGCGCAACAACCTGCCGCCCTACGTCTGCGTCCCCGGCGTGCCGAATGAATTTGCAGGCACCGGCTATCTCAGCAGCGCACACGGCCCGTTCAGCCTCGGCGGCGATCCCGGCAATACCAACTTCTCCGTGCGCGACCTCAACATGCACAGCGGCATCACGCCCGAACGCTTCGACCGCCGCCGCAACATTCTCTCCGCAGTGGACGAGCACTTCAGCACGCTGGAAAAAAGCGACGCCCTTTCCGCGATGGACAGTTTTTACCAGGCCGCATACTCGCTCGTCTCGTCGAAGGAAGCCCGCGAGGCATTTCACCTCGCTGCCGAGCCCGACGCCATCCGCGACGCCTACGGTCGCACAGACGCCGGGCAGCGAATGCTCATCGCCCGCCGCATGGTCGAGGCAGGCGTGCGCTTCGTCAGCGTCACCTACGGCGGATGGGACATGCACGGCGGCATCGCTAACGGCATCGCGAAACAAGTGCCTGCATTCGATCAGGCGTTCGCCGCGCTCATCACCGATCTCGAAAAACGCGGGATGCTCGAAAAAACACTCGTCATGGTTTCGTCCGAATTTGGCCGCACGCCGAAGATCAACAAGGACGCGGGACGCGACCACTGGCCGAAAGTTTTCTCCGTCGTCTTCGCCGGAGGCGGCTTCAAAAAAGGATACGTCCATGGCTCGAGCGACCCCACCGGTGCGGAGCCGTCGGAAGACCCGCTCACCGTCGAAAACATGGCCAGCACCGTCTATCGCTGCCTCGGCATCAACCCCGACAAACGCCTCATGGCCCCCGGCAGCCGCCCCATAGACATCGTGCGCGGCGGCGAAGTCGTGAAGGAACTCCTCGCGTAAATACTGGACCGCTCGTTTCGCGGGGGCGAATGGAGGCT
Organism: Verrucomicrobiia bacterium; assembly: GCA_040376335.1. Classification (GTDB taxonomy): domain Bacteria; phylum Verrucomicrobiota; class Verrucomicrobiia; order Chthoniobacterales; family Chthoniobacteraceae; genus SXWH01. Next base: position 5,051 of record JBEIQV010000070.1, read on the forward strand.
CGTCAGATCCGAGATGCCTAGCGCGTCTTCAGAAATACGCTGATTGCGTTTTTCGGGAGATAGGCTTTCTCTTTAACCATGAAGACGCTTTTTAGCATTCTCGCATTTGCTGTCACTTTCACCGGGCAACTCCGCGCAGACGAGGCCAAGCCGGAAAAAAAACCGAAGCTCGCTGTAAAAGAGGTCACGGTTGATGAGGCCGAAAAACTGATCGCAAGCAATCCGGGCCTGATTGTGCTGGATGTGCGAATCCCGGAGGAATTCGAGCACGAGCACATCAAAGGGGCCGTGAACGTGAATGTGTTCGATGCGGAATTTGACAAACTGATCGCCGACATCGATCAATCGAAACCCGTGTTGCTCCATTGTGCTTCCGGTCGGCGGAGCACCAAGGCTATCGCGCAAATGACCGGGAAGGTGAAATTCCCGCAGATTTACCACCTGACCGAGGGCTTCAATGCATGGAAGGATGCAAAAAAGCCGTTTGAAGGAAAGCCTCTTCCCAAGGAGTTCAAAAGTTCTCCTCAGAAATAGCCTTTTCCGATCAGCGTGTGAGGACGCAGTCCGTGATACGCGAATGTGAGCAGTTCTTTATGAGAGACGGCAGTGCTAATCCCTCCCGCGTCGTGGCTCGTGGTCGTGCTCGCTGTCTCTGCGCTCTGCGTATTTTCGCGCTTTCTTTTGCTGCTGGCGGCGGATGTGGCGGTCGGCGGTCATCTGGCGCTTCTTGCGGTTGAGGTGGAGTTTTTCGATCTCCTCCTCCAGCTTCTGGAATCCCTCGAAGCGCGCCGTGCTCAGCTTTCCCGCCGCCATCGCGGCGCGGATTGCGCAGCCTTTGTCCGTGCCGTGTTTGCAGTCGTGAAATTTGCACTGCGCGGCCAGTTCTTCGATGTCGGCGAAACGCTCGCGCAGCGTCGTCTCGTCCGTCCACATGTGGATTTCGCGGATGCCCGGATTATCAATGAGGATGCCACCGCCCGGCAGGATGATCAGTTCGCGCGCAGTCGTGCTGTGGCGGCCTTTGCCGGTCGTCTCGTTCACCTCGTCGGTCCACTGGTATTCTTCGCCGAGCAGATGATTCATCACCGACGACTTCCCCACGCCACTGGAGCCGACGAGCGTCATCGAAACACCGCGCTTCAAGTATTGCCGCAGCGCCTTGAGACTCGTCCCCTTTTGCGTGCTGGTGATGTGAACATCCGCATCCGTGCTCAGCGCACGGATCGCATCCGCCGCCTCGCGGTTTTTTTCATCGGGGAAAAGATCGGCCTTGTTCACCAGCACCACGGCCTTCGCGCGACTCTTCCCGATGATTGCAAAGTAGCGCTCCATCCGCCGCAGGCTGTAGTCCGGCCCTGCGTCCGTCACCACCACGACCACGCCGACATTCGCCGCGATGACCTGCTCCTCCGTGCTCCGGCCCGACATTTTTCGCGAAAGACAAGTCTGCCGCGCCAGCCGCGCGCGAATCATCGTCTCGGCATCTTCACCGCCGAGTTCCAGCGCCACCCAGTCGCCCACAGCAGGCAGTTCGGCATCAGTCTCCGCGTCGTGGTAAACCTTCCCGCTCATCGTCACCTCCAGTTCCTCGCCATCGCCGAGCAGCGCGCCGTAGGTGATCTTGTTGTCGCGGATCAGCCGCGCCGGCTTCCACCCTTGCTCATAAAAAGGAGCGAACTCCTTTTCAAATTCCACATTCCATCCGAGGTCTTCGAGAGTCATCACCGGCTACACTTTGGAAAATGACCCCTCATTTGCGAGCGCGTGCTCGATGAAGCCGAGGATGTCCTTCCGCCCGAAACGCGTCTCCGACGACGTGCTGAAAACCGCCAGCGACTCCCCGCACCACGCCGCGATCTTTTCCTGAAAAAGAGCGATGTGCCTTTGCAACATCCCCGCCTTCACCAAGTCCACCTTGCTGAAAACCAGCGCGAACGGCACCGCCTCCTCCGCGAGCCACTGCACGAATTCCAAATCAATCAACTGCGCCGGATGCCGCGAATCAATCAGCACAAAAACGCCCGCGAGATTTTCCCGCCCGGTGAGATAGCCCGCGATCATCTTCTCGAAATGCGCGCGCGAAGTCTTGTCCGTCTGCGCAAAGCCGTAGCCCGGCAGATCCACCAGCGTCCATGCATTGTTGATGGTGAAAAAATTGATCAACTGCGTGTGCCCCGGCGTCGCGGAGACCTTCGCCAGATCCTTTGAGCCAGTCAGCAGGTTGAGCAGCGAGGATTTCCCCACATTCGATCTCCCGATGAACGCAAACTCCCGCAGCTCGGAAACCGGGCACGAAGCGAGCCCCGGCGCGCTGGTCAAAAATTTGGCAGAGACGATATTCATGGATGCGAGTCGCGGAACGTAACCCCGATCCGCCCGTTTGGGAATGCCCGTCATCGGAATAAGTGGCGAGGCGCTTCGCCGCCTCTTCAAAAGCGCGGCGATGAACACTCATGGGACATCCGGCAGTTCCCCTGCGTTCTCCGTCTCCCAGCTTGCCAGTCGCCGTTGTGTGTTTCAGAAAGCGGGTGTGAAGAATGAACCTCCTGCGGAACGACATCACCGCCTCCAGCAATGACACTTACTTTATTACACCCCAATCGCCAACGGACTAAGCTTGGATTTACTGCGGTGGTGTTAGCCATGTTTTTGATGGTGTATTCGACCGTGGCTGTGGAGACAAATTCGCCCCCTCCCCAACTTCAGGAATTGCTCCATCAGGCGGAGGACCTCGCGCGGCAGTCTTATCTTCCGGGTTACCGGAGCGGCAAGGAGGGCTTCACTGCCTATCGCCAGCTTCTAACCAAGCTGGCTTTGGAGGATGGTGCTTTTAAGAATATGGGCGAAGAAAAACAAACCCTATTCCAAATGCTCAAACCTGCGGGCAGCCACCCCGAACTCTTTGATGAACTCCTTGATTATTATGGTCATTCGCGGGCGCCTTTAGAGGCTCATGTTAGGATGCCTCCTGCTTTGAGGCAGCAACACCTGACGGAAACCTACCGACCAGCATGGGAGGCGCTGTTGCTTGCTCCTGTGAACGGGGAAATAGGCTTTATGCAAATACGTCACACGATCACTAATGCATTGGCGATAATTGGCATCCCAAAGTCCATTCCTGTGCTTGAAAAGGCTTTCGCCTACACATGCGGAAAAGAGGCTCGTGAAGTAGATGATGATTCTTATTCCCTTAAGCGGCAGGTTTCTATTCTACAAAGTTTAAGCCAGTTTGCTACCGCTGAGGCGCTTCATGCGATGTTCCGTTGTCTTGCAAAGGCAGAAACGGCAACTATAGGGCCCCTGCCGCAGTATTCCGGCTATGACATACGCGATTGGGTCTTTCGTTACCTCACCGGTCAGGAGGGTCGTAAGAATGTTGAACAGTGGAGCAGGGTAATGGAAACTTTTCCAAAAGATAATTTGCCAGTTAAGCAGCGTGAAGTGCTCGATCAGGCTATCTCTTTCAAAACTTCTGTCTCAGATTCGCCCCTCGGAAAGAGGTGTAAACGAAAATAGGGACAAATACGAAAAAGCTTATGTTAGGTAACGGGGCAGAATATTCGCTCCATTTCACACAGGCTATCCGTCGCGTTGCGGCTACGCCCCGACGAAGTGAGCGCAGAATGCGCCGTCCACTTTATCGAGCCAGGGGCGGATGTGGCGGGTGGTGTGGAGGCGGAGGCCGGGCACGGTGCGGGCGGCTTCGTCGGCGACTTGTTCGTTTTCCTCGGGTTCGAGGGAGCAGGTGGAATAGACGAGGGTGCCGCCGGGTTTCAGCAATGTGGCGCAGCGGCGGATGAGGGCGAGCTGTTGGGCGGGGAGTCGCATGGCGTCTTCCTCGGTGAGCCGCCAGCGGACGTCCACGCGGCGGCGGATGACGCCGGTGTTGCTGCACGGGGCATCAATGAGGATGCGGTCGAAGCTGCGCGGGGGCAGTTCGGGGGCGTCTTTCATGGTGTCGAGTTCGAGCGTCTGGGTGTTGCGGGTGCCGAGGCGTTCGCAGTTGGCGCGGAGGCGGGCGACGCGGCTTTCCCATAAATCGCACGCGACGATGCGGCCCTGGTTTTTCATCATGGCGGCGAGCATGGTGGTTTTGCCGCCGGGCGCGGCGCAGGCGTCGAGGACGATGTCGCCGGGCTGCGGGGCGAGCATTTCGCAGGCGGCGAGGGTGCTCGGGTCTTGCACGTAGCAGAGGCCGCGGGTGAGCCAGTCTTTCGGGATGCTGGGGACGTGGAGGGCGAGGGGGTGAAAGGGATGTGGCTCGGAGCCGGGGAGGGCGGCGAGGAGTTCGTCGCGGGTGGTTTTGATGGTGTTGGCGCGGACGCAGAGCGGGGCGGGGGAGTTGTTCCACTCGGCGAGTGCGCGGGTGGCGTCTGCACCGAAAGTGGCGGTCCATTTTTCCAAAAGGAACTTCGGGTGGCTCCACTGGACGCTGAGTGGCGCGGCGGCGAGTGCGGCGAGGAGTGCGGTGCGTTCGCGGTCGGCGCGGCGGAGGACGGCGTTGACGAGGCCGCCGGAGCGACGGGCGAGGGAGACGGTTTCTTTCACCGCTGCCCAGACGGGGATGCGGGTGTGGAAAATCTGGTAGAGCCCGAGGCGGAGGACGGCGCGGGTGTCGTCGTCGAGATCGGAGTCGCGGAGCCTGGCGATGAGGAAGTCGAGTTCGCTGAGGCGGCGGAGGACGCCGTAGAAAAGTTCGGTGACGAGGCCGCGGTCGCGGGTGTCGAGCTGCGCGGTGTCGAGGCGCTCATGGAGGAGATCGTCGGCGTGGGGGCGTTTGCGTTCCCATGCGAGGAGGAGTTGGTGGACGAGTGAGCGGGCGGTCATGGGCGGGGGAATGACGGATTACGAATGAATGACCAATGCAAAGACCATGATGGCAGGGCGGACGATGCTGATTTTGTCATTCGTCATTTTCACGTAGTAAACACTCACTAGCGCACCTTTTTCTGCAACTCGACGACCATGCGCCGGACGTGGGGCCATTTTTGCCGAGGCTTGAGGACGGCGAGGCTCACGGGGTAGCTGCCCATTTGCAAAATATCTATGTGGACGTAGCGCACGCCCCACTTGTTCATGGCGGCGCGAGTGCTCTTGTAGATGTCAATCGTGTAGCGCCCGACGAGCGCACTGCCGTAGTCTTCGATGAGATATTCGTCGCCCGTCTCCACGATCCGGAAACGTGTGCCTGCCGGCAGCCAGCTCCAGTCCGCCGCCGCGCTGTGCGTGGGTCGCAGGTATCCGCCGACGGCAGTTGCGCGACCGCCCGGCTCGCTGTGGTGATAAGCGGTTGTCCGCACATACATTCGCGAAGCAGCCTTGGTGCTGATTTTTTCAGCGGCCTTCGTTGCCAAAGGAGCACCTTTGCGGGTCGTGCTCACGGTGCTGGTGCAGGCACCGAGCAACGAGACGGCGACGAGAGCGGTAAAGGCGCGTATGAATGCCGGGAGTGTCATCTGATTCCAGAGCGTATGCGCGAGGCAGTGGAATGGGGAAGGGAGAAAGTGAGGCATGTCGCGATTGACTTCCCGTTTCGCTCGGACACCCTCGCCGCCCTTTCCATGAGCACACAAGCGATCGGTATTGATTTCGGCGGCACCAGCATCAAATCCGCCGTTGTAGAAAATGGCAAAATCATCAGCCGGGGCGTGCCGATTGATACGCAGAAGCATCTCGCCGCCGGCACGCTGTTCGATGCGATTTTTGAAAACATCGCCACGTTGCGCTCTGCGCATCCCGCCGTGAGCGCGGTCGGTATGGGCCTCCCTGGTTTTGTGGACACGGTGCGCGGCATCGTCCACGGCATGGCGAACGTGCCCGGCTGGAACGAAGTGCCGTTGCTCGCCATGATGCGCGACCGGACCGGGCTCGCTTGTGCGATTGAAAACGACGCCAACGCGATGGCCTACGCTGAGTTCGTCCACGGCGCGGCGAAAGGCGCGACCAACGCCATTTGCATCACGCTCGGCACGGGCGTTGGCGGCGGGCTGATTCTCGATGGCAAGCTCTACCGTGGCTCGCGATTCGCAGCGGGGGAATTGGGGCACAGCAGCATAGACCTTCACGGCCCGCGCGGCGTCTATGGCACGCCCGGCGACCTCGAGGTGTATGTCGGCAACCGCCAGATCGGAGAACGCGCTGCACGCCTTTACAACGCCGCCGGGAAACCCCGTTCCGCAGAAACCTGCACGCCCGCCGACCTCGCCCGCCTCGCAACAGCCGGCGACACCATCGCCATTTCGTTGTGGGATTCCATCGGCACGGAAATCGGTGCCGCGCTCGTGAATGTCGTCTGGCTCTTGAATCCCGATGCCATCGTCATCGGCGGTGGAGTCGCAGCCGCAGGAGAACTCGTCTTCGCCCCCATCCGCCGCACGCTCAACGACCGCACCAGCGTGCTCTTTCATGAGCAGCTAAAAATCGCCGCCGCCCAGCTCGGCAACGACGCCGGCATCCTCGGCTGCGCAGAGCTGGCACTTGCCGCGCGGTGAGGTTTTCAGAGTCAGAAAGGCTCTGCGATTTAATATGATTGGGCGTCCTTGCTCATGCGATTGAGGACTTCCTCCCAAGGTGTGGCGGTGTATTTTTTCGCCTCATTCGTGCAGGCGGCGGAGGCACCGGGGTCGGCTTTACAGACTGTAACATTCAGTGGTCCAAAGGTTTTTTTGGCGAAGGTTTCGATGTCATCGAGGCCTTTCACGTAGAGTTTGTTCGTGGCGCTCTGGCCAAGCGTGGCGTGGATGCCTGTGAGCGTCGGATCGCTGACCCGGTGCTTTGTCAAAAAGCTCGACCACATATAGGCGCGCATCGGTGCCGGAGCCGTGCATTCGTCAATCAACTTGCGGACTTGCTGAATGTAGTGAGCGTAATCAGCGGCGTAGCTGGAGCTGGAACGGTTTGCAAAAAGGAAGACACCGTTGAGGTGAGTGATGGCGTCGTCGCAGAGTTCGGCGCCGGCCCAGTCATGTTGTCCAGGGAAGAAGCGCAGGACACACTCCTTGTTGCCGAAGCCGATGGCTGATTGCGACATATCGGTGCGGTTGAAACAATTACTGCCGCAAAGCCCGTAGGCGACCTGCTTCGGAGTGCCCAATCCGCCACCAGCTCCACAGGGGATCACGCCCGCGATGTCTCTATAATTTCGCGCTGTGGCGAAGGCCATCCGTGCGCCGCCGGAAAAGCCGGTGGTATAAAGGCGTTTCTTGTCAATCGGCAGCTTGGAGGTGACGTGTTTGAGCATTGAGTCTATCGCCTTCTGACTGCCTTCAAACCCATTCTTCGACTCTTTCGAAATCGCAAGAATCCAGCGGTTGCGCTCCGCACCGGGCTTATAGCGTTCCAGATCACCCTTGTTACCGCCACCCGGGCTCATCACGAAAAGAACCGGATGTTTGGCACCTTTGCGGAGGCTCTTCGGGAGGTAGAGGTGATAATTGAACTCATCCCCGCACGAGATCGCCTCGGTGGTATTGCCCAGTGGATAAGGAAGATCATCGGCGGGCGGAGGCTCTGCGTCGGTGTAAAAGTTTTTCTGTAAATTGCTCTGCCTTTGCTGAGCCTGACTCCCC